>CBDVBL010000325.1:0-3184 GCA_965372205.1 uncultured bacterium | reverse complement strand
CAGTATGTTCTTTCGACCCCGTGTATCCATTCATGTTTTAAATCGCTTAAAATATCTCCGTGGCGATTTCCCGCGACGCCATACCGATGCCGTTATGCCAACTGCTGCAGAACAGGCGACCAGAGATGATCCGCCATAGCTTAGAAACGGTAGCGTTATCCCCGTAATCGGGAAAAGCCCCAGAGCGACTCCAATATTGATGGTGCCTTGCAGGATCAGGAAAAGCATCATACCCCATGCTATCAACGATCCTTCGATATCCACGGCGGAGACGGCGATCTTGCTACCCGACCAGGCTATCAAACCGAATAGACTGAGAATCACGACAACAATGAGAAATCCTCCCTCCTCGGCGGCGGCAGATAGGATAAAATCGGTGTGACGTGCCGGTAGAAAGAGATGCTTCTGGCCGCCGTTGGCCAGACCCTTACCTACCAGGCCTCCGGAGCCGAGACTGACCAATGATTGGCGCGTCTGATAGCTGGCATCCGCCGCGAATGGATCGTTCAAGGTTACCAGATACGAATCCACCCGGTCCTTTTCATATTTGAGACCATAAACAAAAACCGTGGCCATCATTATCCCGGCCAATAAGAGCATTATCAAATAACGTTTAGGAAATCCTGAGATATAAAGAAGCGAAATCGTAACCGCCATAATCAAGGCGGTAGTCCCCAGATCCGGCTCCAGCAAGACCAACAATATTCCCAGCAATATTACACCCAGAGCAGGAATGAACCGTTTATTTATCTTTTGCCTTCCGGCCCTTTTGGCTATGACTCTGGCAATAAAGATGATAACCGCAATCTTGAAAAACTCCGATGGCTGAAACGTAAATCCTCCGATCCTGATCCAGCGTTTGGCCCCGCCGCTGGAGAGAGGAAATACAGCGATTAAAAGGACGATCGCCGCAATCATCAAGAAAGGTGATATTTTCACCAGCAGTTCATAATCAAATCGATAGGCTGCATACATTGCCGCCATCGCCACAACAGCCCAGAGGCTCTGTTTTAAAAGAAAATGCCACGTCGGTTTCGGAGGAGTCATGAAACTGGAAAAAGGCCCCGAAGCGGAATAGATAAATATTATCCCCAGCATGATAAGCGCGGTGGAAGAAAACATCAAAATCTTATCCTGATGTCTTTCAATTATGGCATTCATCGGGGGACCTTTCTGGAAGCAAGCCTCTCCACGGCCTTCTTGAATGCTCTGCCGCGATGTTCGAAATCATCGAACATATCGAAAGAGGCACAACCCGGAGAAAGGAGAACCGTATCGCCCTTGACCGCGCAGCCGAACGCTACTTCTACCGCTTCTTCCATATTACCGGCGGTCCTGCATTCCGTGATCTTTTCCCAGATCGTCATAATTTTCGATGCTGCCTGCCCGATCAGAACCGCGCACTTGACTTTTTGCCCGATTAAATCATTGACAGAGGAAAAATCCGAGCCTTTATCCTTTCCCCCGGCAATTAATATTACCGGGGCGGAGACCGCCTGTAACGCCCAATGCACGGAGTCGATATTGGTGCCCTTGGAATCGTTGATAAAGCTCACCCCTCCGATGAGCCGCACAGGTTCGAGGCGATGCTCCACCCCGGGAAACGATTTTAACACATCCACTATATCATTAATCTCTATCCCGACCTCCAGCGCCGCCAGAGCGGCGGCGCAGGCATTAGAGAGATTATGCACTCCCTTGATTTTCAATTGGCGAGAGCCCATCATCTTTATTTTGCCGGCCATAAGATCGCCGTCGGGATCGGCCCAGACCCCGTCTTCCAGGGGTCGTTGAACCGAATACCACGCTGTCTTTGCTTTCAGATCGTTGCAACTTTCTCTTAATGTTACATCATCATAATTGATAATAGTCTTATCGCTTGATTTTTGATTTTCAAATATCCGCATCTTTGCCGCAATATAGGTTACCAGGTCGCCATGCCGATCCAGATGGTCGGGGCTGATATTCAAAAATACAGCAATGTCAGGCCGGAAATCTTCGATCAACTCCAGCTGAAAACTCGAAAGCTCAACCACGGCATAACCATCAACTGGAACCTCTGATGCAACTGAGATAAAAGGGTGTCCTATATTGCCGCATACGAACGTCGACCGCATCCCTTTTTTCAGAATCTCTCCTAAAAGCGTCGTTGTAGTAGTCTTTCCGTTCGAGCCGGTCACCCCGATTATCTTTCCTTTACAGATTCTATATGCGAGTTCAACCTCAGGCCAGACCGGGATTCCCCTGGATTTTGCTTCCCTCACGATTCTTGAATCGGCGGCTACGCCAGGGCTCACAACAATCAGTTCACTGTCAAACACTTTGTTCGAATGTCCACCAAACTCAGATTCGATATTCAATCCAGTTAATCGTCGATTCACATTATTTTGCACTGCCACATCGCTATCGCTAACGAACGGAATTCCCCCGAGCGATTTCACCTCTTCCGCCGCCGCCATCCCCGAACGTCCCGCCCCTATCACCGAGACTTTTTTATTTCGCAGATCGATACTCATATTATCTTATCTTCAATGTACTCAGTGTAATCAACGCGAATATGATCCCGATTATCCAGAACCGCACGACGACCTGTTGTTCCTTCCAGCCGGAAAGCTCAAAATGGTGATGTAACGGGGCCATCTTAAAAACTCTTTTCCCCGTTGCTTTGAAATATAAAACCTGGATTATCACCGACGCCGCTTCCAGCACGAATACGCCTCCGATGATCACCAGAAGAATCTCTTTCTTAACTAAAAGCGCCAATGCACCGAGGGCCCCTCCCAGCGCCAGGGCTCCGGTATCCCCCATAAAGATCTTTGCCGGATTGCTGTTGAACCATAAAAAACCGAGACAGGCCCCGAGAAGTGCTCCGCAATATATCGTAAGCTCTCCCGCGCCTTTAAGATATCTGATATCAAGATAGCCGGAAAAATCCACTCTGCCGGTGATATAACACAACCCCGCGAAAGCTATGGCACTGATTCCTACCAGACCAATCGCCAGACCATCAAGCCCGTCGGTTAAATTGACCGCATTGGATGACCCGGTTATAACAAGTATAACAAATGGAATATAAAAAAGCCCGAAATCAAGATAATAGGATTTCACAAAAGGCAGTTCAGTTGTAGTGCCGAAAGCCGGATCGGGAGGAAAAAAAAATCCATAGGGAGCCAGGGCCTTCTCC
>CBDVBL010000324.1:0-3206 GCA_965372205.1 uncultured bacterium | reverse complement strand
ACTTTCCTGGATAAAGTAAAATAGAATTACATTTAGATCCCGAGAAAACAGTCATAGATTTTAATTCTCGTTGGTGCTCCCCCATGAAGTTTGACGAGGTCCTGTCGCTCACCTCGCATTATACAATCGCAAGGCTCCTGGAACGTGATGATTTCTCCAATCGTTACTCAGAAGGTCGGCCTATAAGCATGCTGGAGTTTATGTACCCACTGGTGCAGGGATATGATTCCGTGGCTTTAAAAGCCGATATTGAACTCGGGGGAACCGATCAGAAATTCAACCTTCTCGTTGGGCGGGATATGCAAAGGGAGTACGGTCAGCAACCACAGGTGGTTATTACCATGCCGCTTCTGGTGGGCACGGATGGTGTGGAGAAGATGTCTAAATCGCTGGGTAATTATATTGCCATTGAAGATCCGCCGGACCAGATATATGGCAAAACCATGTCCATCCCCGATACTCTCATACACGATTATTTCAAATTGGCGACCGATACCGATTCCGGGGAGCTCGAGCTGGTATCCAAACAACTCGAATCGGACGAGGTCAATCCCATGGCGTTGAAGAAGAAGCTCGCCTGGAAACTTGTGGAAATCTATTGCGGTAGAAGCGATGCTGATAAGGCTCAGGCTAATTTCGAAAAACAGTTCTCACGGAGAGAGACTCCCGATGAAATACCGGATCTGCACGTGGAATTCGATGAAAATAACGAAGTCTGGCTACCGCACGTCATATGTGCATCCGGCGTGGCAAGTTCCACCAGTGCAGCCATTAGGTTGATGAAACAGGGCGGTGTCAAAATCAATGGCGAGACTATCAAAGATAAAGCCCATAAGATATCGGCTGACGATGATATTATCATAAAATTAGGAAAAAAGGACTATTTCAGGGTGGGCAGGAAGAGCTAATATGGACGTTACGATTGATATAAATAATTTGAAAGCTCGTCTGGAAAAGCTCCGGGGGTATCTTTGAAATAGAAAAGATCCGCTCCGAAGCTCAGGAGCTTGAACGAGAGGCGCACGCCGACAAATTCTGGGACGATAACAAGAATGCTCAGAGCGTTCTTAAGAAATTGAATTCCATAAGGCAGACCATCTCACACTGGGAGATTCTAAAAAAGGATATAGACGATACGGCCGAACTCATATCGCTGTCTGACGCCGAGGGTGATAAGTCAATTCGAAATGAAATATGTTCCCATGCGGATGCGATCTCCAGGAAGCTCGAGGAGTTCGAATTTCGAAGTTTCCTCTCGAATGAGGAGGATCGGCTGGATGCTATTCTGGCCATACATCCCGGGGCGGGCGGCACCGAATCGCAGGACTGGGCCTCCATGCTACTCAGGATGTATTTGAGGTGGGCGGAAGAACATGGTTTCCAGACCGACATGATGAATTATCAGGGCGGAGAGGAGGCCGGGATTAAATCCGCTACGCTTGAGATCAAGGGCGAATATGCCTACGGATTCCTAAGATCTGAATCGGGCGTTCACAGGCTGGTCAGGATCTCGCCGTTCGATGCCAATAAAAGACGACATACATCGTTCGCCTCCGTTTTCATCTACCCTGAGACCGGTGAGGAAATAAATATCGAGATAAATCCGGATGATTTGAAGATCGATACATACAGGGCGTCGGGCGCAGGCGGACAGCATGTAAACAAGACGTCATCCGCCGTGCGGATAACCCACATCCCCACGGGCGTCGTGGTGCAGTGTCAGAGCGAACGATCGCAGCACAAAAACCGCGATTCGGCCATGAAGGTGTTGAAGGCACGCCTCTACCAGAAGGCGCTGGAAGAAGAACGCGCCAAACTGGCTAAAGTGGAGGCATCGAAGAAAAAGATTGAGTGGGGATCGCAGATACGGTCTTACGTTTTTCATCCTTACAATATGGTAAAGGATCACAGGACCAATCACGAGACATCCAATATCAATGCCGTTATGGACGGCGATATCGGTCAGTTTATTCAGGCTTTCCTGGCGCATAAGGACGACTTACCGGGAAGAGGAGAATAACGGGATAATACGTTGGGCGATTGCTGTTTATCGCTATAGTCATAGTGTGCCCTGATAGCTTGCTCTTTCTCAATTCCTTTAAAAAAGCCAAATCGCAACTTGCATATCTTTACCGCCGTATATTAAAATGCAACGATTTGATGGTCGGTTGAATTGAAACTGAATTATGGTTAAATAGAAGAAAGGAGCGCTGTCGTGGAGTTCCAGGATAAGTGCCCGAATTGCGGCCACCCTCGCGAAGAGGGGACGTCGTTCTGCAGCAATTGCGGAAAACCGTTTGAGAAACCGAGATCGGAAGAGAAGCTGCCGGAGCAGACATCGATGCCTCCACCTCCATCCCCTGAGAAAAAATATGTGGCTTGGGAGGACAGGGAGAGCAAAGGGTTCTTTGGGGCGCTGTGGGAGACATGGAAAGAATCGGTCTTCTATCCGAATAAATTCTTTTCTGCACTTCCACACGGGGGCGGAATAGGAAGTCCGCTGCTTTATGCACTGATCGTGGTGTGGTTGGGAGTGGCAGTAGAGCAATTGTGGGGTTTGCTCTTTGTCGGATTCTGGATGGATGCGTTTACGGGGTATTTCCCCATGGAGAATTATTTCTGGACAACAGGACTTCAGACAGGTTTCTCGCTTCTGTATGTGATCCTGGCGCCGATACCTATTATAGCCGTGCTTTTTATCATATCCGGCGTTTACCATTTGATTATGATGATATTCGGCTGGGCCGCTAAGGATTTCGAGGCGACCTTCAGAACATTCGCTTATGCCTCCGGGCCTCTGGTATTCAAGGTCGTGCCGATGTGCGGTGGAATGGTCGGATGGATTTGGATGCTGGTTCTGATGATAATCGGCTTAAAACACATGCAAACGAATAGCGGCGGTCGAGCGGCGCTGGTAATATTTTTGCCGATAATTATCTGCTGCTGCCTGGGAATTCTCCTGGCAACGATATTCGGGGTAGCATTAACTGGATTCATCCAGGAAGTTATGCAGAGCGATTATTATTATTAGATTAGCATCATCGGCAGTATTCCGGGCAAAAGATCCGCCCTGACTTTGAGATTGTTGAGATGAGGGCTTTTTACAGAACTGATCCTGCGGTCAGTTCAATCCATGTCATCTGGGGGCCGATGGCTCTGTTATTAATTATCGCCGCAGGTTTTTTCAAGGATTTTATCGCTCTTCT
>CBDVBL010000323.1:0-3220 GCA_965372205.1 uncultured bacterium | reverse complement strand
TCATGTCGGAGACACTTATTTCAGTAGCAAGAGTTTGATGGTTCGGGAATCCTGCTCGGTTTTCAGGCGGGCGAAATAGATCCCGGAGGGTAATAGATCAGCGTTCCATGTCAGGCTATGTTGGCCCGCGGTTTTTTCTCCTTCGGCCATGGTAGCAACTTTCTGCCCCAGGATATTGTATACGGAGATTTCAATATATCCGGCTTCAGACAGCATGTATGTGAATACAGTCTGCGAGTTGAACGGGTTGGGGTAGTTTTGCAGCAGGGAGGTTTCCTCAGGGAGCAGGATATCATCATCATCGATATTCACCCTCACCTCGCCAAACTCCTCCAGTATCGTCTGAAGGATATCGTATGAAACCGGTTCCTCGACATAGTACAGGGGGAACTCAAGGATTGCGGTGTTGTAGGTGTCGGTCCGATGCGTGATACCGATCGGGCGGCCATGGAAATCGGAGGTATCGGGATCTACCGATATGTAGTTGTAGATCACCTCGCCAGCGTCGTTGGGGATGAGAGTGCCGATTCCAAACAAACGGCCGTCGTTTTCGCCCGGCGGGAAGACGATCCTGTTAGCCCTGGAGGTATCTACGGAAAAGTGGTCGAATAGAGGTGAAACCGATTCTCCGCCTGTGAACTCCGTGTTATATACATCAGGGAACTCAATGCCGGCCAGGTTTAAGTATTGAAACGGAAACTGCTCTGGATCATAATAACGGATACCATGAAAGCCGATGGTAGGAGTTATTTGCCTTGTTCCGGCTAAAATGACGTTGCCCCCGGCATCAAGGTAGTCAGAAATGAGACCGGAATAATCTAACGGGTCGAAGAAACGATAGCCTGCAATATGTTCTTTGGCAAATATAACTGTGGAAAAGGCTTCCAGCTGCGGGAGGATCTCAGGCGCTTCGAATATCATCAGGTGCTGATAATCCTGCAAAACGTTTTCATAAAAGACGATCATGGAATCATAGTCAGGGTTCTGAGAACTCCTGTTGGAATTTATCAGCAGTATCCCGGAATCAAGGCCCATGGGTATCGCAGACACTGCCTCGGAATAAAATGAGATATTGCCATAAATGTCGAAAGCGGTAATCATGTAGCTGTATTCGAGACCGTTTGTGAGACCTGTATCGAGATAGGAATTCGTTTCGCTGGTATCGATGACGGCATATTCGCCATCGGGAGGTTGCCGGTGTATTATATAGCCTTCGATGTCCGTATCCGGGTTCGGATCCCAGGTAAGTTCTATCTCCGAATTTCCAGGGGATGCCGTCAGGCCGGTAGGCGTCTGCGGCTGCCCGGTGTTTACGGAAATCTCCGGCGAGTAATTCCCCTCGAGGCCGATAGTGTTGGCGGAGGCGATCACATAGTAGTATATGGTGTTGTCCGCAACGTCTGTATCGACGAATACGGAGTCTATGAAATTATCGGGAGTGATCTTCTCCGGATCATAAACGCCTGGTTCGGTCCCGCGGTAGATCCGGTATTCATGTAGATTCGGCGGCGTTACCGGATCCCATCTGAATCCAACATGATCCGATCCCCAATCGGTTATCCTGAAGTTGCGAGGTGGTCCGGGCGGAATATTTATAAATCCATTCTCGTAGAAGCTAATGGCGGAGTCGGCCATTTCAAGGAAATCTGAAAAGTCGAGGTTATCATAATATTGTGCGATAGAGAGGGAATCATCGGTATTATCGCGGAGATTCTGAGCGTAATTGTCCGGGTCGACATGCAGATTTTGTCCGCCGAAATAAGCCACGGTCAAGGTCTCCGCCGCGCCCGCGGGAATATCCAGCGGCCCGAATGAAATCAAGAAACGGGTATCGTAACCGTTGGCCAGATCGTCTGCTTGCGGCGAGCCGGGAATCCAGCCCTCATCGGTGTGATCGAGGGCGCACCAGATCTGGCCATAATCGTGCTCACCGTTGGACATGACATAATATTTCTCATTATCGGGTCCTGGTGTTCCCCGGCCTCCGCTCTGGAAATCTCCCCAGGTATCATAATTGCTCTGCCATTGCGGACCCCAATCGAGTTCGACATTAGTATTGGAAATCCACCAGTTGAAATTCGTCTGAACCCCCGTTTCCGAAGCGTCAATCAGGATCATGCCCATGACGTTTCTCGGACTGCGGTAATCGTATGCGCCGTCGTAGGGCTGACCGTCATTGTCGGCTATCCAGGCGATTCCGTAATCCCCATGCTGAATGTATCCGCAGAGATCATCCTGTGCGCCCTGCTCGGGCCCATAAGGATTTTCGGACTCGTGCATAACATCGCCGTCATAATAGAGGCCTATCCATGTGTTATGCAGATACCTCTGGCCGATATTTTCAAGATAGTAGTTTAAAAAGAACAGTTGATCATAATCGGGCGAGCTCCAGCATAAGCTGTTGCGAGTTATCTTCAGGCCCAGGGGAATATGGGGACGCCCATCATAAGGATCAGGAGGAACGTATGCCGGATCGGTGAGCGTGTCTGAGAAAACGGCGAAGAATTCCTCATCGCCGATGATCTCCTCTTCCCAGAGCGACTCTTCACCCTCCGGCGGCGGCAACAGTTCACTATTAATGGTCATCCAGCCGTCGGCGCCGGCCGATACAAGCGAATCCAGAACGGGGTTGCCTTGATAGATCGTATCTATCTCGGCGCCAATCCAGAGAGTTCCCATAAACAGATAGTCCAGACCGGAGCCAGCGGGGAATTCCGCGCCGGGGGCGATCTCCCCTGTGTCAGGATCAATAAGGTTACCCACGTTACCAATCTGGCCAAAATTGGTGATAGTAAAATGAATGTTTGATGCGCGATGAACTTTCAATTGGGTGTTTGGCGCCTCCGTTGTTAAATGACGGCTATCCTTGAGAGCCGCGCCATACGCCGCCGACATCCATAGCAAAACCGGCAAAATTGCGATAATTCTAATCATTGTATGCGCCTCCAGCTAAGGTGAAAACTGGTTGTATTTACCTACATCTACAAATATCATAACATTTTTGTTCCATATGTCAACATTTTTTTGCCTTGCAGCCAGCTTAATACCATGATCTTGGAGCCGGCTTTTAATTATTCGCCGCCTGAGGCCTCTATTGACAAAATATAGTGCTATCGGTATTTTCTTAATCCGGCTCTGGAATGGTACCTTGTCAAAAAGGGCGGTGGTGAGAATAGATACTGATAAGATTGGGATACTGACGGATAGGTCATTCCTCCTC
>CBDVBL010000322.1:0-3244 GCA_965372205.1 uncultured bacterium | reverse complement strand
GGCGCGCGCCCGATTAAGATAGATGAACCGAATTAAATAACGGAATCGAAACCCACCATCTGGCTCATATACGTTATCAACAAGCTGAATAAAAAGGGTTGCCGATAACGTTTTTTTGCTTATATTAGAACGAATGTTCTTTAGAAACTAAGTTACCGCAACACACTCAAATGGAGGACGCATGAGGTTTATCGCAGGAATTCTAACGTCACTCTTGATTTTTTCTGCCGCTCTCGGTGGAAGCGTCGATCCTGAGCTTGCCGTGAAAATCGAAAAGTCCGATCCGAACGATATGTTTCGGACACTGATTTTCATGTCGGACCAGCTTGATGTCTTTGAAATGAAGCGTCAGCACAATCTGGTTTCCGCCACTCGCGCTCAGCGTCATTATGATGTCATAACTGCACTGCAGGCAATCGCCACAGAAACTCAGCCGGACCTGCTGGCGTATCTGACCGGGGCCCAGGCCAGGGGAACGGTAGAATCGTTTCGCGGTTTCTGGATCGCAAATATGATCTCAGCGGAGATGACCCCCGCTGAAATTCAGGCGGTAGCCTCTCGGGCCGATGTCTATATGGTTCACCCCGATTTTGACGCGAAACTAATCGAGCCCATCATCGATGAAGATTACGAACCGCCTTCAATAACCAGTGTGGAAAACGGACTGCGCGCGGTTCGAGCCGATAGCATGTGGATGCTCGGATACACCGGCCGAGGGCGGCTGGTCTGCAATATCGATACCGGTGTGGACGGCGATCATCCTGCGTTAAACCATAGCTGGCGGGGCTCCAACGGCTACACTCCGGAGGAAAGTTGGCTTGATACCGCCAACCCCAACAGCGATTTTCCTTACGATGCTGATGGCCACGGCACCCATACCATGGGAACCATCTGCGGCAGAAGCACAACCACGGCCGATACCGTCGGCGTGGCAATCGATGCCCAATGGATAGCCGCCAGGGCGATTGTGAACGGCGGAAACGCAGCAGCAGCCTTTCAATGGGCTGCCGACCCGGACGGGGATCCCCGTACCATCGAGGACGTCCCCGATGTCATTTCCAACTCCTGGCGTGGAATCGGGGGATGCCCTACCACCTGGTATACCCTGATCGACAATTGCGAGGCGGCTGGCGCTGCAGTAGTATTCGCCGCCGGTAACGAGGGTCCGGGCCCGCAGACAATAGGATACCCTCCCAACAGAATCACGACTCCTTATAACTGCTTTTCGGTGGGCGCATTAAACGGCAACAATAGCAATTATCCCATCGCCAGCTTCTCCTCCAGGGGACCATCAGACTGCGACGGTGAAACCATCAAGCCGGAAGTTTCTGCCCCTGGTGTCAGCGTCAGATCGTCGGTTCCAGGCGGCGGTTACCAGGGAGGATGGTCGGGTACTTCCATGGCCTGTCCTCACGTGGCCGGCGCTTTTGCCCTTTTAAGGCAGGTCAATCCCAATGCGACGGTGGATACCATCAAATGGGCGCTCATGGAATCGGCCCAGGATCTCGGCAGCCCAGGCGAGGACAATGCTTACGGTTTTGGAATTATTAATATCCTGCATGCCATGGACTTGATCCCCTCCGTGGATATGCCTTATGTATTTCCGAATGCCTTTTATGTGAGTGAGCCGAACGATGATTACCCCGATCCCGGCGAAACTATCGATCTTTTCGTGAGGCTGGCGAATTCCGGATTGGATATCGATAACGTTTCCGGGATAATTTCAACAGAGGACCCATATACTACCATAACCTCGGATTCAGCGTTCTATGGTTTCATCGCACAGAATGATACGGCACTCTCGTCGGATCCCTTTACCATGTCTTTCTCCGAAGACACGCCCCCAGGCAGAATAGTTGCATTCAATTTAAGGATCGTCGGCGACGGTGATTACAGTGTAAACAGATCGGTCTCCCTGATGGTGGGGCATCTCGACGACCCGGCTATCGCCGATCACGATATCGGCAATGTATTACATACTATCTCCAATTTCGGCCAATACGGGCTTGATCCCGGCGGAATGAACGGCGCCTGGGACGGAGTTGGATTCAAGATGCCTCAAACAGGAACTAATTATCTCTTCGAAGGAGCGCTGTTTATTGGCGATGGTCCCACTCGCGTTTCTAATGGAGCCAGAGATCAAGATCAGAGCATCAGCAACCATTTCGTTCCAATGGACGGCATCACTCTGGAGGAACCGGGACCCTTTGCCGATCAGGAATATTATACCTCTTTTAACGATCAAAACGCCCCGGAACCTCTCGGCGTGCTGGTCAGCCAGGAGACATACGCGTTCGAGGCCGCCCCCGATAACAACTATGTGATTTTCGAATACACCATCACGAACATAGAGAATCAGGATCTCGAGGGCGTGCTTGTCGCCCATTTCGAGGACTGGGATATGAGCTGGGGCGTCGGCAACGACAGGGTTAATTTTGATAGAGAGAGAAACCTGGGCTATGAGTATAACAATAATAACTATAGAGGTCAGGCGGTCCTCTCCGATCCCGGCGTTTTCTCCTTCATGGCCCTCGATAACGCGGAACATGTTTATCCTCCACATTTCACACTGGCGGACAAATGGAGCTACATGAGCGCCGGTATCGTGGACACGGCCATCACCACACAGAGAGATTGCTCCGTCATCATCACCACCGGGCCTTATGATATAGCGCCGGGCGCTTCGGTGGTCGCGGCATTTGCCATTCTGGGCGCGGATTCGCTATCCGCTTTACAGGCGCAGGCCGACGCGGCCATGGCGCGCTACCATATGACCGGAATCGAAGACGATGAAACGACCCGGCCGCAGAGACTCTCCCTCTCACAGAATTATCCCAATCCGTTTAACGCCAGGACCACTATCGAGTTTTCGGTGCCCGAAACGGGAGATGTAAAGCTCGAGGCCTTCGATTTGCTCGGACGGAAGGTGGCTTCGTTGATCGATGGCCATTTGGAAGCCGGAACTCATTCGGTGATCTGGGACTGCTCGGAGCTTTCATCGGGAATCTATTTCTACAGGCTGACCACGGTAGAGAAGACGATGGTCAGGAAGATGACATTGATTAAGTGAGCAGATCCGATAGGTAATTTAAGATTGTGCAAAAACAAAGGGCCGGCTCGAACCGGCCCTTTTATTTTAACCTGAATTAAGGGGAACGATTGCGCCTACTCCTTTTTCCAATCCGAGACGCTTCTTTCGGGACGATCGTTTCTATCCGGTTGCTGGACCCCTTCGAGGAAATTC
>CBDVBL010000321.1:0-3269 GCA_965372205.1 uncultured bacterium | reverse complement strand
GGGAAGAACTTCCCGGTTTAGCATTAACGTACGAAGTTAGAGACGGAATCGTTTCTCACGACGGCGAAGAGTTTTCACAGGCCAGGATTGACCCTCATGAGGGTGAAAAAGAATTGGATCAGATTAAGAAGAAGCGTGATGCCAAGAATCCGTCAACTCTGGAGGGTTGCATCGTCCGTATAGCCGATAAAATCGCATACGCTGGTCGGGATATTGAAGATGGCATTCAGGCTAAGCTTATTACGGATAATAAAATCCCCGAAGCGGTCACCAAGATACTCGGTGACAACAACGGGCAGATCGTAGGAACTTTGGTATGTGATATTATAAAGAATACTCCTCTTGGTGCAAATTACATAGCTATGTCGAAAGAGAAGTTTGAGGTTCTAAACATATTACTCGACTTTAACAAAAAGAAAATCTACAAGCATCGTAAAGTGCAAAAATTCAAAAATCGCGTAGAAGTAACACTTAACAATCTGTTTACGATCTTTATGAAAACTTTGCAGGATACCGACAGATTTAATAATAAATCGGAGGTAAAAAGACTAAAGGATATTTTCATATATAAAACGTTCGAAGATTTCGTTAAGGTTATGAGATATAAAGAAGAAGACTCAAATGCGCGAATTACGGTTGATTTTATTTCGGGTTTTACGGATAATTTTGTAATAAGAGCGTTGAATGAGATTTTTCTCCCAGAATCTATTGTATAGAAAACCTGGTTCTCTTTCTCATTTTAAAATATGCTATATTTCCCTTTCGGTCACGCCGTAAGCTTTCAGCCGTAACCTGACCGTCGTCTTCTACCGTCGGGTCACGCTGTCGCTACGACCCGACGGAACCACAGAAAACTAGATTCCCGATGGGGGTCGGGAATGACAGGGTTTTTATTATTCCTTTGGAACTGAAACGTCGTTATTATATTTTCCCATATTATGCCAAATACCGATTTCCAGATAATCGTAGTCGGCGGCGGACATGCCGGCATCGAGGCAGCTTTAGCGGCGGCCCGTATGGGATGCAGGACCGCCATGATAACCATGGATAAAAACGCCATCGGCAGGATGAGTTGCAATCCCGCCATCGGCGGCCTAGCTAAAGGCCAACTTGTCCGGGAGATCGATGCATTAGGCGGCGAGATGGGATACGCTATAGACAACACCGGCATCCAATTCAGAATCCTCAATAGAAGCAAGGGCCCCGCCGTCCAGGCTCGCCGGGCTCAGGCCGACCGGGCTCTATACTCGAAGTTCATGACTGAGACGGTTCTGTCGCAGGAGAATCTCGAAACCATCGAAGGCGAGGTTGCCGATATTATAATAGAACGAGGCAAATGCCGGGGCATAATCTTATCAACCGGGGAAAAATTAGACTCCCAGGTTGTCATTATTACCGCCGGCACTTTTCTTAACGGATTGATACATATGGGGTTAGAACAAACCAGGGCGGGGCGACTTGGGGAGCCGCCATCGACCGGCCTGACGGAAAAGCTAATGGCACTGGGCATAAAGACCGGGCGTCTGAAGACCGGCACTCCTCCCCGGCTCGATGGCAATACGATTGACTTCTCGCAAAGTGAGATCCAGAGTGGCGATGATCCTCCTCCCTATTTCTCCAACCGCACCGATCATTCCCGGTCGTTAAAACAGTCGGTTTGCCATCTGACATATACTAATGAGAAGACGCATGAGATTATTCGCGAAAACCTCCACGCCTCCCCCATGTTTTCGGGAACCATCAAGGGGATAGGACCGAGATACTGCCCCTCGATAGAGGATAAGGTCGTGCGGTTCGCCGATAAGCCACGGCATCAGTTGTTTCTGGAGCCGGAAGGCCTCGACACGGATGAATATTATATCAACGGATTCTCATCGTCTTTACCCAGAGATGTGCAACATGCTGCATTGCGTACGATTCCCGGTCTTGAAAAGGTCGAGATGACTCGTCCGGCATACGCAATCGAATATGACTTCTTCCCACCGCACCAGTTATTTATCACCATGGAGTCGAAAATCGTACCCAATCTCTACCTCGCCGGCCAGGTCAACGGGACTTCCGG
The DNA here is from genome assembly GCA_965372205.1 of uncultured bacterium. GTDB lineage: Bacteria > Zixibacteria > MSB-5A5 > UBA10806 > UBA10806 > CBDVBL01. Next base: position 1,207 of record CBDVBL010000321.1, on the reverse strand, counting down.
TTATGAAGAGGCCGCCGCCCAGGGTTTGATGGCAGGAATTAATGCCGTTTTAAAGATTCGGGCCCAGGAGCCGTTTAAGCTTTCCCGCGCCGAAGCCTATATCGGTGTTCTTCTCGATGATCTGGTAACGAAATCGACATCGGAACCGTACCGGATGTTCACCTCCCGGGCCGAATATCGGCTTAACCTGCGGGACGACAACGCCGAGGAAAGACTTCTGGAGAAAGGGTACACTCTGGGTTTGGTTCAGAGGCATATATATGATAATTTCCAGAAACAAAAGAGAGATAAATCCGAATTGAGAGAGCACTTGAGGCGATCGAAAATTGAAATCGAGGTTTCCGACAATGGAAGCCGGACAAGAAAACGATATTCTGCTTTCGAGGCCTTGAGGAATTCGAGCCTGATATACGATGAATACCCTATATATAAGGAAGCCATTTCCAGATTCGGAGATACCGCTTTTCATGCCCTGGCGAACGAGATTCGCTACGACGGTTACATCCGACGACAGCAACGGAGGATCGAGAGGCAAAAGGGCCTGGAGGATCACAGACTGCCGACAAGTCTTGACTATTCTAAGCTAAATGGGCTCAAAAATGAAGCTCGGGAGAAGCTGATCACCTTCAGGCCTGAGACCCTGGGACAGGCATCGCGGATATCCGGCGTGTCCCCCGGCGATATTACGATCCTCATGATTCATCTGAAGAGATAATGATCGTGGGAATATCGAATGATCCCTGAAATGTGGAAAGATTGTGGATATACCGCAAATTGTAAACAGATACTACAATTTCGATGTGGGATTGTTTCACGTGAAACAGCCTTTTTCGGCGAAGGTGTCGATAATATCGCCGGAATGTGGATAAAATGCTGATACTTCTAAAATAATCCACCCATTTAGTAAATATGTCAACATACTGACAACAATCGAGATTGGATATGCCCCTTCCACCCGGATCGTACGAAAAAATCAAGAGATGGTTTAGAACGGGGAATTACTGCCTACCCGAGAATTTCATCGAGAAGTCTGAAATCTATCACGATCTTATTCTTTCCTGGTCACGGAGGATGAACATAGTATCGAGAAAAGATCTCGGAACTCTATTGGAAAGGCATATACTGGATTCTATCGTCCCGGCCGCGGAGATCCCTGAATCGGGACAACTGGTGGATATCGGTTCGGGTGCCGGTTTTCCGGCGATCC
>CBDVBL010000320.1:0-3278 GCA_965372205.1 uncultured bacterium | reverse complement strand
AGATCTGTGCCCAGATGCCAACGCCGTCTGCATCCGTCTTCACCAGGTAGAAATCCGCATCCCCTGCACCGAAGGATGTGGAATAGCCACCAATGATATATCCTCCGTCAGTGGTCTGCTGGACCGAATAACTGAAATCCCAGCCATCCCCACCATAGGTTTGTGTCCAGAGGACATCACCGTCAGCATCGGTCTTCACAAGATAGAAATCGACGTTACCTGCGCCGAAGGAATCGGTATAACCGGCAATGATATACCCGCCGTCAGTAGTCTGCTGAACGGATTGACCATAATCGTCGCCGCTACCACCGTAGGTCTGTGTCCAGAGAGTATCGCCCGGTTCCTGTGCCACGGCTGCTGCCGCCAATAGCAGACTTAAAAAAACTGCAAGAAACGTTGATTTTTTCATTTTTTTCATACCATTCTTTCCCCGACGAGTCGGGGCTTACTGTTAATTATTTCAGATTTCCTCGATGCGCGAATAACATCCCTTTAAATCTATTTGCATATCATTTCCTCCTTAAGCTTTTATAAAATGATAACCTGCAGATCCCCCGCATCAAGCAGCTCCTGCTGTAGCAGCCCTGCGCCTGCGAATTACCGCAACCGTCCCGACTGCCAGCAGCAGCAATGCCATTATCACCATCCCCCATTCGGAGAGAGTGGGGATTTCTATGCCACAGCCTACTCCAAAGGCGCCAATATCAACACCGCCTTCACCGGCACCGACACAGCAAGAATTGGCATGCAAATAATAATTACCAGTATCGGGGTAACAAAACATGGGATCGCAATCGATGTTCCCCTCGCCTTCCCAGCCGCCTTGGACATCGCAATAGGTGATTACCGGCGATGACGTGCCCTCTAAATGAATCTCCGGTCCAGTTGGCGCGCTATCACCCCAGAAGATGGTGTTGGTTATTACCGGACTGGAATAGGCGCAACGAATCCCGCCGCCGAAGTCATCGGCGAAATTTCCTGTGATCGTATTGTCGCTGATCGTGGGGTTGGCATCTTCATTGCAATCAATCCCGCCGCCGTCGTAGGCGGCTGAATTTCCGCTGATCGTGTTGCTGGTGATCGTGGGGCTGCAATGATAGAAGCAGTCAATCCCGCCGCCCCAGCCGGCTGTATTTCCGCTTATGACGTTGTTGCTGATCGTGGCATTGGAACCACCGCAATAAATCCCGCCGCCAAACTCTTCGGCGAAATTTCCTGTGATCGTATTGTCGCTGATCGTGGGATCGGAACTATGGCAGTAAATCCCGCCACCATACTGAGCAAAACCATTTTGTATCGTGAATCCGGTAATGACGGCGGTGTTATCTGCTCCATTTAACAAAGACACAACAGATCCTGCATGGTTACCATCAATAATTGTCGACGAGATATACGAGGGATCACCGTCGTCCAGAAACCATGAGCCGACCACAATATTCTTCCCGGCAAAGTCAATGTTCTCGACATAAGTACCCGGGGCAACCCGCACGGTGTCGCCGTCGGAGCTGGCATCAATGCCCTCCTGAATGGTGGCGTAGTCGTCAGGTATGTTGATGATCGTGGCGTAAACGGGCAAATAAGCAAAGACAACCAACACTATAGCGAGAAAGTATACCCTTTTCACACAGTCCTCCCGTTCAATGGAGCCTATGATAATAATAGGGCATTCTTCGGATTTGTCAAGGATTTCGCCCCCCCCTCAACCGCCGGGGGGCGGCCTCCAGATCAGCCACAGGCGGTTGTCGCCGGGAGATCGGATATAATTCCATTAGGTAAAGATCAAGCAAAAAGATAGGGGAGTCAATTTGGCTCCCCTTCGCTTTATCCATCAATAAATTGCTCTACTTCAACAACACCATCTTCCTCGTCTCAGCATAATCCCCCGCCTGAATCCTGTAGAAATAGATGCCGGATGAGTGATCACTGGCGTCCCACACATGCTTATGATAGCCCGCTGGCTGTTCACCCTGAACCAGTGTTTCAACCTTGCGGCCGAGGATGTCGTAGATCTCGATTCTGACTTGGCTGGCTTCGAGCAAGCTGTATTGAATAATCGTTGAGGCATTGAATGGGTTCGGGTAGTTCTGGGATAAGAGAAATTGCATCGGTATTTCTGGGATCTGCTCTTCTTCAACATCAGTAGGAATTCCCTCGCCTCCATAGGCGCCCATATCACTTCTTAATTCGCCCAATCCCCAATCGCAACCAAGCATGCTATCGAAAATCGCAGGATCACCAGCGTCAATGCAGGGTGAGTTATATACATCTCCGCAGGAGTCTGCCATCAAATGAAAATCGCCGTTATCCGGATCTCTGAAGAGGGGATCGACCTCTATATTCCCTTCGCCTGCCCAACCACCTTGAATGTCACAATAGGTAAAATAGGGTGATGATGAATCATCGAAATCAATCTCAGATTCATATGATGCGCTGTCTGCCCAGAAAATGGTATTAGTTATTATTGGATTGGAAACCAGCTCGCAATAAATCCCACCACCGGAAACATACGCTGAATTTCCTGTGATGGTGTTATTGGTAATAGTGGGACTGGACTCCGAGCAGAAAATCCCACCGCCATAAAGCACGGTGGAATTGCCGCTAATAGTATTGCCGTAAATATCCGGGTTGGAATTGTAACGGCAACAGATGCCTCCTCCGGCCCCTTCATAATTTGAGTTTCCACTGATCGTATTGCGAAATATTACGGGATCGGAATCAATGCAATATATACCGCCTCCATCCCCTTCGGACGAATTTCCGCTTATGATGTTGTAGCTAATAGTCGGATCAGAGGATAAACAGTAAATCCCACCGCCCTCCATGGAAAAACCGTTCTGTATCGTGAAACCAGTTATGACGACGGCATTATCCTCGCCATTTTGAAATGTCACGACCGATCCGTATCCGTCTATGACGGTCGTCGAGATATATGAGTCGTCCCCCGTTGTCAAAAACAACGATCCGAGCACAATATTATGCCCGTTGAAGTTGACGTTCTCCACATAGGTATCTGGCTGCACAAGCACCGTGTCGCCATCGGAGCTGGCGTCAATTCCTTCCTGAATAGTGGGATAGTCGTCAGGAATGTTTATAATCGCCGCCGATACAGATACAAAAGCAACCGCAACGAAAACCATCATGAAAGCTATAGCCTTTTTCATCATATCCTCCCAGTGAGGTATTTATCCTTGTTGCCAATCGCAGCTTCAAATCACGCTTCTCTATTGATATAGATAATCATTTCCATGAACATGTCAAGGGTTTTCGGTGTTTGCGAG
>CBDVBL010000319.1:0-3305 GCA_965372205.1 uncultured bacterium | reverse complement strand
GGTATCTGCAAAGTTGATCACCTGCACGTGAGCATCCATATCCGCTATGAAAACGAACGGAAAAGTATCGGCTGGCGCAACGTAGATTCCCTTGGCGAAGTCATCGGTGATTGTGTCGACGTTTATGATTATGATAGGATTATTTTTGTCGATTACATCGATTATTGTCAGATCCGCCTGGCCGTCGGCAATGTATGCGGTATCTCCCCGAACGAAGACATCCTGGGCCATGCCGACGGTATTGATGCTGGAAATAAGTTCTATGTAATTTACGTAATCGCTCTTATAGAATGGCCGAATCTCGGCATCTGACCAATCGCCCCAGATGCTATCCTCATTTTCCCCTCTGACCCGCCAGAAATAGCTACCATTGGATATTTCAGACACAGTCGTATAGGCGGTATCAGCCGTCATAACATCGATTGTTCTATTAATAAAGTCACTGGAACCGGAGACTTGAAGCTGGTAGCGAACCACCTCGTCGGAAAGGTACCAATAGAACGTCGGTGTATCGGCCGTTATGAAAGTATCCGGTGGCGGAAAGGCGAGATCAATTGGCGATGGAGTCTGTACAGGATCGCGTATGATCTCCCGGATAATCACCTTTTCCTCGCCGCATCCGGAAAAGAATGTGCAAAGAGCGCCAAGGATGATAACTGGTGCGCCCCTGAAGAGCCGTGAAGGCGATAAACTCTGGTTTGTTCTACTATAATCCATATCCCTCTCCAGAAAACTGATGATTTGAAAAATCGGCAAGAATCAAGCAAATCCCCTCAATGCTCCGGGAACATAGCGCCCGAAAAATAGTCTCAGGCCAAACATCATTGAGGATATTTTATGCCGAAGAGCAATTGTGAAATCAATAATATAATAACCCCATAATATTAACAGGATTCTGACGTCGCGGCCTTCGGTCTGCGAATGAGCGCAACAGTGCCGGCAGCCAGTAATAACATCGAGAGGATAAGCATACCCCATTGGCTGAGTGTGGGAATTTCTACAACGCAATCGATCTCAGAACAGATCGTATCATCGCCCATGAATCTTCCATCCTGTCCTTCGCATTGAATCCTGGTCAGGTCGTCTATACAGCTATCGTCGCTCATGCAGCATGCGCCGATAGCCTGTGGTCCCATATCGGCTATCGTCGTAATTTTTATAGCCCGTCCCGCTGCCAGGATAGCCGCCCCGGGATGGTAATAGTTGTCAAATGTATATTGCAGCCCATCATTATTTTCAAGGTTCTGGAATCCCACCGTCGCATAAAGCCCCGGATTTTGTTCGTATTGCGAATAACTGTCATCGTTATAGACCGTTTGATACTGGAATAGCATCTCTGAGTCGCCGGTTGGCGTCGGATAATAATCCGGATCATAAATGATCATCTGGAAAGTTTGAGGGGAACCTGTTCTTCTATGGGTGCAGTGTCTCCATTCGATAATAAAACGATGGTTGTCGGTATCATGATACCTGAAAACACCGTTATTACCGGAATACTGGAGATCATCCCAGAAAGGAGCGATCAATCCCCGGGGCGCTCCCAGCTCAGGAATATGCATGTTATGGGAGTTGGCCCAGCGGTTTCCTCCCATATCGTAGGCAGATGTATCAAACGCCACGAATCCATTGATGCAGACCAGCATATAGTCCAGGCTCTGGCCGTAATAGACAAAATCGAAGGGCAACGAGATAGGTGTGGCGTCATCATCGTAGCTGTGGGAGAATTCGATCCTCGTCCCCGGGCCACCGAGATATGGGCTAATCTCCACCCAATCATAGCTCGGCGTTGGAGTATACCCCGCGTCGGTATCATCATACATATAGTAACCATAGTCGTCGGGTCCAACAGGATCATAGGTTGCAATACTTCCGACTACCACCGATATCACCATGGACGTTACCGTGCCGTTGCTCGAGGTTAGCTCCAGGTCGAAATTAACATTATGCCCGTTATAGATATCTTCGTCAGCCTCGACGGTGAATAGAGAAGAACTGTTGGAGCCGATCTCGCCGATTCCAATATCGCCGAAATCGGCCGTGCCGTCTGATATAATTATACCTGGATCTGAAGTTGTCAGAACGCCCGTCAAAGAGGTTCCCCCCAGCTCGCCTATATTTTGTAATTGCACGGCAAACAATGATGTCTCTCCGGGATCGAGCCTGTTATTGGGATTGTTGGGGAACGCCGATTGAAGATGCAGAAAATACATCGATTTAATATCTACGGGCGCGGCAGCCGTCCAGCTTCCCTGATCGGAGATAATCTCCAGCTCCAGTATGAAATGCTCGCCCTGGGGAATGTTATCCGCAAAGCTGGCGGCGAATTTTCCCGAACCGGCCGTATTCCCCGGAAAAATGTTGCCATAGCTCTGGTTGGGAACGGTGATGTTCACCTGCGGACTCGGAGAGGTCAGGGTAGCCTGGACATTGGTAGCGGTAACCGAATTACCGAAATTCCGGAGCGTGATATCGAATTCCACAGTCTCAGCCGGATTGACATTGCCGTCGCTGTTGCCGGATGAGTTGCCGGAGTTATCATCATCGAGGATTATGGCGCTGATTCCAACCGCTACCGGCTCCGTCTCAACGAGGGAGTAGCCGGTATGCGGTATGTAATTCCTGGCGGTTACGGTTACGAACAGGGTATCCTCCGTAGAGGTGACGAAATCAAGCGTGATATCGCCATTGCTGTCGGTGCGGCCGCCGACAAAGACCTCCTCATTGACGGCATAACCCTTAAGGAGATTTACATAAGCTCCTTCAAGAGGGAGACCGCCGGTTCCGGTCACATGGATGGCCATCATATTGGTGCCGACAGGGATCGTCGACGGATATGTAGCTGTCATATTCCGGGGCACTGCGGTTCTGATCTCCAGTTCCGGGTCGCCCAAGGTATTGTATGTATGATGATATTCCTCGATTCTTCCGCCAGGGCCATTGTGGCTGGGGAAGCAATTATATTGATGTAATTTTCCCCGGAATGCCGCCGAGGCGAAATTATAAATACCCTCCTCTAAAATTCCCCAGTAATAACCTATCATTATCGGGTTATTCCACTTGGTGTGAGTGCCGGTATTAGTCGATCCGAAGAACGCCGGCCCGCCTTTGAAGCTCGTGGGCGACGCCCCCATCCGAATCCACTTTTCGCCGAAACATTCACTGTATCCATATTGACCCGTTCCGCATACAATCGAAGCCATGGGGGCAATCATGTTGTGATTCTGGATCTGGTTCAGGTCGCCCGTATCGAAGCTCGGCGAGTACCATCCGGACGGGCCCGCCCATCCTCTATAGCTTACGAAACA
>CBDVBL010000318.1:0-3310 GCA_965372205.1 uncultured bacterium | reverse complement strand
CCTTAAGAATTTTTACGAGTCAAACATTTACAAAAGGTTGATAATTTGACGAATGGTATTCATTTTTTGATAGAGGGAAAAAAACATGGAGATTATTCTGGGCATTTTCATTGGCATCGGCCTCAGTGCGGCTTGCGGATTTAGAATCTTTGTCCCGCTTCTGGTGGCCAGCATCGCTTCTCTATCCGGCCATTTGAATTTATCTTCTGGCTTTGAATGGATCGGGACCTATCCAGCACTCATCGCCTTTGCAATAGCTACGTGTATTGAGATCGCTGGTTACTTTATCCCATGGATTGACAACCTCTTGGATATTATCGCTACACCTGCTGCGATTGTGGCTGGCATCATTATAACGGCCTCATTTGTTACAGGGGTTAGTCCTCTTCTTAAGTGGACTCTTGCTATTATTGCTGGGGGTGGTGTTGCTGGCACGGTTCAGGTAGGCACGGTTGCTCTAAGAGCAGCTTCAACAGGCACAACCGGAGGACTGGCGAATCCTGTTGTGTCAACAGCTGAAGCAGGGGGGGCAATTGTTCTGTCTATTATAGCCATAGCTTTTCCTGTCATCGCCATAATACTTGTTGTCCTGCTTCTTTATTTTGCCATGAAAAAGATATTAGGAAGGCGAACTGTGGTAGCGGCTAAGTAGACGTTTTAGGGTAATAAATGAATGATAGTAAGGAGGAAATAAAATGGCAGGTGAAGCGGTAATATTATCGGCATGCAGATCGGCGGTCGGGAATTTTTTAGGCGGGCTATCATCTTTTACCGCGCCGCAGCTGGGCGCGCTGGCTATAAAAGAAGCGGTCAGACGGGCCGGAATCGATGTCGACGATATCGACGAGGTTATCATGGGGCAGGTGGTCCAGGGCGGCTCGAACCAGGCCCCCGGTCGCCAGGCGGCCGTTCATGGCGGAATACCGGCCAGCGTTCCGGCAATGACCATCAATAAAGTCTGCGGCTCCGGCCTTAAGGCAGTGATGCTGTCAGCTCAGGCTATCAAGGCCGGGGACGGTCATCTGTTTGTCGCCGGGGGGCAGGAATCAATGTCCAACACCCCGTATGCTCTTCATGGCGCCAAGGGAGGTTTGAAGTTCGGCCACAAGAAACTGGTTGATCTCATGATCACCGATGGCCTCTGGGATTCGTTCAACGATTTCCATATGGGCGTTGCCGCCGAATACACGGCCGAGAAATCAAAGCTGACGCGCGAAGAGTTGGACGAATACGCTTTCAATTCGCAGATGAAAGCATCCATGGCCATCGAGGAAGGAAAGTTTTCAGATGAGATTTTCCCGATAGAGATCCCCCAGCGAAAGGGCGACCCCGTAATCTTCGATGCTGACGAGGCCCCGCGTTCCGAGACAACGGTGGAGAAATTGGCTAAACTAAAACCGGCTTTTCAAAAAGATGGAGTTGTTACTGCCGGCAATGCGCCCGGTTTAAACGATGGGTCAGCTGCGGTGGTGGTGTCATCGATGGAATACGCTGAGAAGAACGATCATAAGCCTCTGGCCAGGATCAATGCCTATACCGCCGCCGGTACCGACCCTATAGATCTCTTTTACGCGCCGGTCTACGCAGTCCAGAAACTGATGAACAAGATGGGCGTCGATATCAACCACTGGGATTTAATAGAGGCTAACGAGGCCTTTGCGGCTCAGGCGATGGCCGACGGCCGAGAACTCGGCTGGGATTGGTCCCGCGTCAACGTCAACGGCGGAGCCATCGCGCTGGGACACCCCATCGGGGCCACCGGGGCGAAGATCCTTGCGACGCTTATCTACGCTCTTAAAGATCGCGGTCTTAAAAAGGGGATGGTGACTCTCTGCCTCGGAGGCGGAAATGCCGTGGCTATGGCCATAGAGATGATGTAGAATGGTTAATGTTGTTATGCGTGTGCTGTCGAGTCTCCGCACTCGACAGCCGTCCGGTAGCGTGTCACATTTCACTGTGAACGCATGGGAGGGAGAAATTTTATGAAGGCAATGATGAATATCTTTCCGATATTGATAATTCCTTTGTTATTGGCCGCATGTTCAAAAACAAGCACGCCTGGTTTCTATAGCACCTCGACTTTCCCACTTACGGAGGGTTCCAACTGGCATTATCAGGTTTACTATCAATTTCCTATAGATTCCACATCGGAAGATTCATTGATCGGAGAGATGATTAGGAGAGTTATAGGTCTCGATTCGGTTGATAATTTGATGATTATGGATGATACGACTATCACCTACCATGAAATCAACCACGATACCTCAGCCACAAGATATTGGTGCTCCATAGACAATAATAGCTTCAGTATTCATGCTATTGATCTCGACGCGGACGGGGATCGTTGGCCTATATGGCATTATAGCGAGCCTCTTATCATGCTTAACTTTCCTTTAGAAATAGGTAAAACATGGATGTCCGGTCCGATCGGAGGGGAATATGCGAAAGAAGTAATGGAGATAGATACTGTCTATTTTGAGGGGAATGCTTTAGCATGTGACGTTATTTACTCGGAATATATCGGTTATCCTGACGATTATCCGGAACATATATATGAATGGTATACGAATGACGGGCTTATGGCAAAGCAAATTATCATAGTTAACTCAAGAAGACGGTTCGAGTTAATGGAATATTCGATAGCGGAGCGATAATTCCCGTTTATCTAAGTTGGCAATAGTCTCAAGTTTTTTAGGGAAGAAGATAGATGCGAATCAAACATGTAGCAGTAATCGGTGGCGGCAATGCAGTGACAATGGCCATAGAGATAATTTGATCGATCATGTTGATCGATTACAAAAACAACGGGGGAGGTTTGTTTTGAATAGCAGGATGATATTGACGATACTGGTTGGAGGGTTGACGTTAACGGGCTGCTCGAAAAAAAGTTCCGACCCGGAGTATACGGGAACGTCGACATTTCCCCTGACTACCGAGAGCAGGTGGGAGTATACGCGTAATCATTACGTCATCCCGTTTAACGATCCAGCCCTGGCTGATACCCATTTTTATTCGATAATACGGCATGTTGTCGGCCCGGATACCATTATCGGCTCTGATCAAATGATCGCCGTCGATGATTCAATCGATGAGCTTTATTCGGGTGAAGTCAATCCGTATGTGAACAGACACTTCTATTGCATCAGCGACGGTAAATTGAAGGAATACGGCCATGTCTATCTCCATCCTTGGGGGCCGGATGCCCCGGTCTATTTCGAGTCGCCCCACATCATCCTCGATCTTCCCATTATGGCGAACAAAGCATGGACAGAATCGACGGAGGATTTCGCGTCTGTTTTCAGCACAGTAG
>CBDVBL010000317.1:0-3322 GCA_965372205.1 uncultured bacterium | reverse complement strand
GTGTGGTCGTCACCGCCGGGATGGAAAAGACTATTGTAGTATCTGTTCAACGTCTGCTGAAGCATTCGGTTTTTGGAAAAACTATCCGAAAGAGCAAAAGACTTTACGTTCACGATGAAGAGAATAAAGCGGGCAAAGGAGATAAGGTCTTAGTAATGGAATGCCGACCGCTTTCCAAAACCAAGCGCTGGCGACTGGTGAAGGTCACTGAAAAGGCCAAATGAAAGGGACGCTGAAGAAGATATGATTCAGGAATATTCGAAACTGATCGTTGCAGACAATTCGGGGGCCAAGGTGGTTCAATGCTTCCGGATACTCGGGGGCACCGGGAAACGATATGCCCGGATCGGTGATATAATCGTCTGCACGGTCAAAGACGCCATACCGGGAGGGACAGTCAAAAAAAGTGAGGTCTGCAAGGCCGTAGTTGTTCGCACCACGCGCGAGACAAGGCGTAAGGATGGTTCATATATTCGTTTTTCGGATAATGCTGCAGTGATGATAACCGAGCAGAAAGAGCCCCGGGGTACGCGTATCTTCGGCCCCGTGGCCCGGGAACTTCGAGAGAAGCAGTTCATGAAGATTATATCGTTAGCGCCCGAGGTGCTCTAAGGGAAAATAATCATGAAGATACGAAAAGGCGATACTATCAAAGTAATCTCGGGTAATGCCCGCGGTAAGATCGGTAAGGTTCTGAAGGTATTCCCCGAGGCGAACCGGGTGATAGTCGAGGGCGTAAACCTGATTAAAAGGCACACGCGGCCCACTCCCAAGAATCGCAAGGGAGGGATCATAGAAAAAGAGGGTTCGATTAATTCCTCCAACGTGATGTATTATGATACTCGCTCCAATACGGTTGCACGTCTCGGTCACAGGCTTCTGGCTGACGGCAAGAAGGTTCGGATCAACAAGAAAACCGGGGAGATTATAGAATAGGATGGCCAGGCTCAAGAAACAATACGTGGAGGATATCAGGCCGAATCTTATGAAAAGCGTCGGCTATGGGAATGTGACTGAAGTACCTGAGGTCGATAAGATCGTGGTCAACATAGGCGTCGGTGAAGCCATCGGTGATCCCAAGAAGCTTGATAATGCAATGGCTGAATTGACTGTCATTACCGGTCAACGTCCCGTAATCCGAAGAGCGCGTAAGTCCATTTCAAATTTCAAGTTGCGAGCCGGGATGCCCATTGGCTGCTCGGTTACGTTGCGAGGCATTCGGATGTATGAATTTTTAGATCGCCTTATCAATATAGCCATACCTCGAATCAGGGATTTTAGAGGAGTGCCGACGAAATCGTTCGACGGCAGGGGGAATTATACATTGGGCATAACCGAACAGATCATTTTCCCCGAGATAGACTATGATAAGATAGATAAGATTCGCGGTATGAATATCACCATCGCCACCACGGCCAAGACTGATAGTGAAGCTTTCGAACTGTTAAAGGCGTTCGGAATGCCGTTTAAGAGGAATTGATTGTATGGCTAAGAAATGCAAAGTTGTCGCCGCCGCCAGAACACCAAAGTTTAAAGTTCGCAAGAATAGCCGTTGCAGACGTTGCGGAAGACCGAGAGGTTATTTAAGAAAATTCGGCTTATGCAGGATCTGTTTCAGGGAGCTGGCTCTGGCTGGTGAGATTCCCGGCATAGTGAAAGCAAGCTGGTAGGGTGAATTATGAGCATGACTGATCCAATAGCGGATTTTCTGACAAGGATTAGAAACACTTACAGGGCCGGCCATCGCCGCGTGGATATACCGGCTTCGAAATTGAAACTGGAGATCGCCGAGCTTTTGGTGGGGATGAATTTTCTTCGCTCAGTGGACTTTATCGAGGATAACATACAGGGGATTTTGCGCTTACGGCTGAAATATACTCCTGAATCTAAAAGCGTTATCAGCGGCCTTGAGAGAATATCAAAGCCGGGTCTGAGAACCTATTTGACCATGAAGGATTTGACCATGGCCACACGCAAAATGGGCACCGTGATACTCTCGACATCGAAAGGGTTAATGACCGATAAAAAGGCCTTGGAATCCAGACTCGGTGGCGAGGCTCTGTTTAGAATATGGTGAGATCGAAGGAAGATTATGTCTCGCGTTGGTAAAAAACCAATTCCCATACCGTCAGGTGTGAAGATCAAACGCGCTGACGGTGTCGTGACCGTTAAGGGCCCCGGAGGAGAATTGGCGCAGGAAATGCACGACGATATTGCCATGGAGATTAAGAATGGTCAGGCCACCCTGACGAGACCATCCGATTCCAAACGTCACAGAGCCATGCATGGTCTTTACAGGGCCCTGATTGCCAACATGATTATCGGTGTCACCGATGGTTTCTCCAGGGATCTCGAAATACAGGGTGTCGGATACAGGGCGGAAAAGACCGGGAAGGCGATATCGCTTTTATTGGGATATTCCCATCCCATTGTGTTGATTCCCCCGGAAAATATTGAGATAAAGATCCAGGGGACTAATAAGATGACGGTCTCCGGAATAGATAAACAGCTTGTGGGGCAGGTAGCGGCGAAGATCCGATCGTTCAGGCCGCCCGAGCCTTATAAGGGAAAAGGTATCAGATACGCCGGCGAGCATGTAAGGCGAAAGGCCGGCAAGACTGCGGGAGCGTGAGATGGCAAGCGATAAGAATATCGTAAAGCAGAGATCCAGGATGAGACGCGCCCGAAGAGTCAGGGGCAAGATTCGAGGCACTCTCGATTGCCCGAGGCTGGTGGTTTTCAAGAGCTTGAATCATATCTACGCTCAATTGGTGGACGATACCGCCCGGAAGACTTTAGCAGGCGTATCCAGCCTGAAGGGCAGTCTGGATGCGTCAGGCACCAAGATGGATAAGGCGAAGGTGGTCGGAGAAGCCATTGCCAAAAAGGCGCAGGAACTGGGGATTCAGAGAATAGTCTTTGATCGTTCCTGTTATCTTTATCATGGGAATGTCAAGATGCTGGCGGAGACCGCCCGCAAAGCGGGACTAAAATTCTGAAGCATCAAATAGATAGGGAGTGAAGTTTGCCAAGATTTACCGAGAACCAGTTAGACTTTCAAGAAAAAGTAATTAACGTAAACCGTGTTGCCAAGGTTGTGAAGGGTGGCCGACGGTTCAGCTTTACCGCTCTGGTTGCAACAGGAGACAAGAAGGGCAAGGTGGGCATAGGGTTCGGAAAGGCGTCGGAGGTTGCCGAGGCTATCCGAAAGGGAAGCGAAGCGGCTCGGAAAAGCATGGTAACCGTACCTATTACCGAGGGCACCATATCGCGGTAAATCATCGGGCGTTACGGCGCCGCAAGAGTTATGCTGAAACCTGCC
>CBDVBL010000316.1:0-3324 GCA_965372205.1 uncultured bacterium | reverse complement strand
AAATATAATGGCCTTAAATTTCTGAAAGAGACTAAAGCAAGAATTGGCCATATTTGCGACAATTATTCGCAGGAAATTGGAAAAGGAGAAATCTATTACCCGGAGAGCATTGGAAAGGTCAATGCGCCAGGGATCAAGCTCAAGAAGTTCTGTAGAGATTGCTATGACAAGTATGGAAATGAATTACTACAATAATGAAATTCTACATGATGGGGGTATGGGGACAGCATGAAAGAACGCCCCCCGGGGCGGAGCAGAGCGTGACCCGGCCGGGAGATAAACAAAGGAGAAATTATGTTTGCACTGTACAAAAAGACGCAAGATAAGAACGGAATCCTTTATCAGTTTGACAAAGAAATCTGTATTTTTGGATGCAACGTGGGATATATCCCCAAGATGCTTGGATCTAAGCTCCAATCATCAGACAATGAGCCATTAAAATGGGAGTTGATCGTGGAAGAAGAGCTTGAAAGAATGGGGGAGATATCAAAGACCATACTTATAGATATAAAGCCTAATAGTAAAGAATATATACTAATTTGCGAGTTGACAAATGTTTATGGCTATTCTGCACACGGCTGGACTCCAGTACTATTTAAATTGAGAGGTTTGATAATTGACGAACTTGTGGGCTCATATGAAAAGAAGAGTTTTTTAATCGAGCATTCAAAAGAAATCCCATGTATTAAAACGTGTACGTTGTTCGGTGGGACCATATTGAAAGGAGCAATTTCTGGCAAATGGACTTCACCATTGCC
Organism: uncultured bacterium; assembly: GCA_965372205.1. GTDB lineage: Bacteria > Zixibacteria > MSB-5A5 > UBA10806 > UBA10806 > CBDVBL01. The sequence goes on along the minus strand of CBDVBL010000316.1, from coordinate 2,566 downwards.
AAGCCCGACAAATTCGGTTCTAATATGGCCTGAAGTATGGGAATACTTTGCCAGTTGCTGCTAAAGAACATGGGTATAACGAAATGAAAAATACTAGGAGAAGATAATGAATAACGCGCTACGAATGGTCATAATGGTCATGCTTACCGTAATGGTCGCTGGATGCGGGCTATCCAAGAGCCAAATAGGTGAAATTGTCAAGACGTCGATGCAGGAAAAGTTAGACTATGATCCAGGATTCAAAAACTGGCATTTGTCGGTGACGGACGTTCAAGTACTCGCTAAAGGTGGTAACCAGTATCAAGGTATAGCTAAAATCATGTATGAAGGTATTTCACATGACGTATCAGTAGAGATAACTGTTGATGGAGACGACGTTATGTGGCAGATACCTCCCGGTAGTTTCATGTTTGTGCTCCAGGGGGAGATGGAAAAATTAGGCAATATATTTCAGTAATCAATTACGAACGCTGAACCCAAAAGATAACATAGAACAACCATAATTTCTGCATGCGCTGTCAGGAACCCTTTCCTGACAGGAACAAGAAACCGTCGGAAAGGGGTTCCCCACGGCGCGTTGTTTCTTCTCCCCCCCCATGTCCCATTCTGGCCATTCCACCCATTGCAGAGTGCAACAAATCTAACCGCAAACCTGTTCATCCATAAGCCGTAAAATTATTAATATGGAGTGTGGCAATCCCAAACTAGTTTGGGATTGAAATAAACAAAATACACCCCCAAACAAGTTTGAGGGTGCCACCCATGTACCATTATGGCGATTCGCTCCATTGCAGACTGCAACAAATCTAATCATATACTGTTCATCCATAAGCCGCATATTCGCTTAAGACGATAAGATAACGGTATGGCGCGGTATGCGCCTGCCGGATAAATATGAATATAGTCTCCAAAATATTCAAAATCTTGAGCAGGTACGGCTGGGGTACGACGCTGGTATTGCTGGCCGTTTTCGCTGTCGGCTTCACCTGGTCGTCATCGGATAAGCTCTACAGCAACATCCGCATTTTCGACCGGATCGCGCTGCTTGTCAGCCAGAACTACCTCTTGGATCTCGATGAGACAAAGCTGATCCGGGCCGGCATCGACGGCATGCTCTCCAAGCTGGATAAATATACGAAATACCTGGAGGGCGACGATTACCTGCATCTGAAGCAGGAAACCAACGGCAGTTTCGAGGGCATCGGCGTATACCTGGATATCCATCACGATACCCTGACGGTGACCTCCGTGCAGGAGGGCACACCCGGCTACCGGGTGGGTATCAAGCCGGGCGACCGCATCATCGCCATCGATTCGGTGGAAACCGCGGGATTGGAAATCAGGCAGATCAGGTCGCTGATGCGTGGTCCCATAGGCAGCAGCATCGCTCTCCGCATCCATCGCCCCGGCGACGGCGAGTACGACGTGGTCACAGAGCGCGACGAGGTCGAGGTAAAAGCCATTCCATATTATGCCATGATATCCGGGAAGGTGGGCTATATCCGGCTTTTGCGTTTCTCCGAGGGCTGCCATAAGGAACTGAAGGTGGCCATAAGCGATTTGAAGAAACAAGGCATGGAATCGCTGGTATTCGATCTCCGGGAGAACCCGGGCGGCCTGCTGGGAGAGGCCATCGAGGTATCCGGCGCCTTCCTGCCTGCCAATTCCATAATAGTCGAGGCCCGCGGCAGGCGGGAATCGTTGAAGGGTCTTTACGTGTCGCAGAATCCGCCCATATTCCCCGACGGCGGATTGGTGATCCTGGTGGACAGCCAGAGTGCCAGTGCCGCCGAGATCGTCGCCGGCGCCATTCAGGATCACGACCGCGGCGTCATTGTCGGGACGGAAACCTATGGAAAAGGGCTGGTTCAACAGATCCTCAAGCTCTCCGAACAATCGGCTTTGAAGGTTACAGCCTCTAAGTATTACCTGCCGGCGGGCAGATGCCTGCAGAAACCGGACTGGTCGACATTCGAGTTGGTCTCCGGTGACGTTGAACGGCAGACGGATGAGATGTTCGCCACGGACTCCGGTCGCCCCGTCTTCGGCGGCGGCGGCATCCTGCCCGATATTTATCTCGATGAAAAAATCGAATCGGATTTCGTGGAGGCCTTGCGGCGTGAGTCATGTTTCTTCGATTTTGCCACCCGATATATCAAGAACCATCAGGTTACCCCGGAGCTGGAGATCGATGAGAATATCATACTGGATTTCGTAGAGTTTGTGAAAGCATCGGAATTCCGCCACGAGGAAAAAGATAGAACGGCTTTTAACGATTTCCAAAACAGCTTCACGGCCCCCGATGGCGAAACGGAAGATGCCATGGAACTTCTCGATCAGAAGCTTCTCTCGAAAGAACAATGGCTTTTCGATTCACACTATCTCGAAATCGCCGAAAATCTGAAAGAATCTATTCTGCTCCAGGCTTTCGGTGAAAAGAATATCTACGATCTCTGGGTTTCGAATCAGTCGCAGATTACCGAGGCGGTCGATATTCTCTCCAACCTGCAAAAATACAATTCCATCCTCGTCCAGCGCTGATCCTTGCCTTTTGGCCACATTCATC
>CBDVBL010000315.1:0-3324 GCA_965372205.1 uncultured bacterium | reverse complement strand
AGATCAATCAGATTTGTCCGCTTCGGGGTATCGTTCGCCGGGCGTATCGGTATATTGACGGGCGATCCGACACTGCATGCGATCTTCAAATTCTCCCCGCCGGTGACACCGATCTTTTCGATAGGGATGCCATGCCTGCCCGAGTTTTCCCAGATCTTTTCGCTTTGATCGGGTCTGGCCGTGAAAATAATGCGTGATTGCGTCTCGCCGAATAGCAGGCTATCCGGTCGGATATCGGAATCAATCGCGACGGTTGCGCCGATGCCGTTGGCGAAACAGCATTCCGCCAGCGCCACCGCTAACCCGCCGTCGGAAATATCCTGCGCCGATTGAACCAGACCGGACCTGATCAGGTTCAGAAGCAGATAAATAGTTTTCTTGTGTGTCTCCAGATCAATTTCGGGGATTTTCCCTGTGATCTTATCATGGATCGTCCTGAGATACTCGCTGCCCCCGATCTCGTCTTTCATCTCGCCAATTAAATATATGTCATGGCCCGCATCCTTGAAATGAACGGTGGTGATATGTTTAATATCTTCAATGATCCCCACCATGCCGATCACCGGCGTGGGATAGACCGCTCGCTCCGGGTCTTCGTTATAGAAGCTGACATTTCCACCGGTCACCGGTGTCTCGAATATCCTGCAGGCCTCTCCCATCCCGGCCACGCATTCGGCGAACTGGTAAAATATCTCCGGATCGTAAGGATTGCCGAAATTCAGACAGTTGGTTATAGCCGCCGGTTTGCCGCCGGAAGCCGCCACGTTCAAAGCTGCCTCGGCAACCGCTATCTTTGCCCCTTCCCCGGGATTCAGATAACAATAACGGCCGTTACAATCGGTGGTCATGGCCAGGGCCTTGTTGGTCTTGCGAATCCTGATAACGCCCGCCGATGATCCCGGACCGACGGCCGTGGACGTTCTCACCGATGTATCATACTGGTTGTAAACCCATCGCTTGGAGGCGATGTTGGGCGAGGCCAGAATGTTTTCAAGAGTCTGATTCATATCATCGGGAACCGGGACGGACGATAGATCGAATCCGGCATGCTCATCGATATAGGCCGGTTTTTTTTGCTGTCTTACATAAACCGGGGCATCGCCCCCCAGTACCAGGGAAACAGCCGGTATGTCAACCACCTTCTGACCGTTGTTATGCACCACCAGCTGCCCTCCCGATATCACCCGGCCTATCTCCTCGGCATGGATCCCCCATCTTTTATAGATAGATTTTATATCGTCGATTTTCTCAGGCGTGCAAACTACCAGCATTCTCTCCTGTGATTCGGATAACATTATCTCATACGGCGTCATCAGCTCTTCGCGAACCGGCACCTTATCGATCTCGAGCCTCATACCGGACTCCCCCTTGGCCGACATCTCCGACGACGAGCAGGTCAGCCCGGCGGCACCCATATCCTGTATCCCCACAACCAATTTTTCGCGGATGACCTCGAGGGTCGCCTCCAGGAGCAGTTTCTCGGTGAAGGGATCTCCTATCTGCACCGAGGGCCGTCTCGACTCAGACTTTTCCGAGAGCTCCTCCGAGGCGAATGTGGCTCCGTGGATACCGTCACGGCCGGTCGATGATCCCACGACCAGCGCTATATTATTCTCCCCTTTACTTACCGCAGAGATCAACTCCGAATGTTTGGCGATACCGACCGCCATGGGATTGACCAGCGGATTCCCGGTGTAAGCCTCCTCGAAATATATCTCCCCGCCTATATCGGGCACACCGAAACAGTTTCCGTAATCACCGACCCCCCGGATTACGCCATCGAAAAGATAACGCACCTTCGGATTATCCAGCTGCCCGAATCGCAGCGAATTCAATACCGCCACCGGCCTCGCTCCCATGGTGAAGATATCCCGGAGAATGCCTCCGACTCCGGTCGCCGCTCCCTGATACGGCTCCACCGCCGACGGGTGATTATGTGATTCTATCTTGAAAACCACAGCCAGGCCGTCTCCGATATCCACGGCGCCGGCGTTTTCCTCCCCCGCCTCGGCCAGCAAAGCGGGCCCCTCGCGGGGAAGAGTTTTCAACTGCGCTATCGAATTTTTATAGGAGCAATGCTCGGACCACATCACCGAGAAGATGCCCAGCTCAGTGAATGTAGGTGTCCGTTCGAGGACGGAAAGTATCCGCTGGTACTCATCCTCGTTCAGGCCATGCTCTTTCGCCAATTTCAGATCTACAGTCGGTTCCATCTACTTCCTTTGATGATTATCTCTGATCGAATATTCAAATCAAAAAAATCTTTGCTTCTCAGTCCAGTGTTTTCAGTTGAAATCCATTCTCGTCCAGCAGAACGTAACTGAAGCTTTTGAAAAAATCGCCGCAATTAACATAAATACCCGATCCCGTTTCCACAATCTCCGGCTTATGAACGTGACCCATTACGACGGCATCATATCCGTCATCAATCCTCTGTCTGGCGAACTCGATATAATCGGTCGAACCGATCGTTTCACGGGCATCGGTATATCGACGTGACGCATACGACGTCCGCATGGCCAGCCGATAGGCGATATTTACCGGAAGTTGCGAATATAGCCAGATACAAAAACGGTTGCGGAAAATTCTCTTGATTAAACGATACCCGCGATCGTCTTTTCTAATACCATCACCGTGTGTAATAAGAATCTTCCTGCCGGAATGATGGAATTCGAAGAAATCCTCGGTTAGCTTGACCCCTGCTTGACGCCAGAGAAAATCTCTCATCCAGAAATCATGATTTCCCGGGATATAATAGACCTCTACGCCGCTCTGCGTCAGATCCAGAAGAGCCGATATTACTTTTAAGTATGCGGCCGGGATCGCATATTTATACTCGAACCAGAAATCGAAAAGATCGCCCACGATAAGGAGATGAGAACCATCGTTTTTGATTATTTCAAAGACCTTAAGTAGCTTATTTTCGTGCTCCGATGGGCTTTCTCTAATATCCAGATGTGCATCCGAGATGAAATAGACTTTGCTTCTGGGTCTATTCGCTTGCTCCATAGCAACCATTATAATATAATCACAAACGATGGAGCAAAAAGAATTTGAAAACGTATAAACCAAACGGCTATTCTTGTGTCAAATGTCATTGCAGAAAGGGCTTATGGATAAGTTCATTGTAAAAGGCGGCAAGAAATTGTCTGGCAAAGTCGAGATTTCGGGTTCGAAAAACGCCGCCCTGCCGATAATAGTAGCCTCGCTCCTGGCGGAAAAGGGCAAAACCGAACTGTCCAACATACCCGATCTCATGGATATAAGAACGATCATCGGAGTCATAAAAGGACTTGGCGCAAGTACCGAATATGATCCCAAGGC
>CBDVBL010000314.1:0-3325 GCA_965372205.1 uncultured bacterium | reverse complement strand
CTATTTTTGCCTCCTGACCAACCGGCAGCTCATTTAACGGTATGACTATCGGAGCCACCTGACGTCGGGAGCCTTTGCAACATTCGCCGGGAGGGATTCTCTTGCCGTGAGGACAGGTGGGCGGATGACCGAGTATGGTGCAGACAGATTCGGTAACAGTGGTATCCAGCACATGCTCGAACGAGCAGCTTGTGGAGTTTAAAGCGGAGTCTTTAAGCTCCAGTATCTCTGAAAAAAGCCTTTCGGCCAAACGATGCCGCCTTACGATCTGCTCGGCGAAGGCCATACCTGCCGAAGTGAGATTTATGGCGCCATCCTGGGTGATGATCATCCCTCGCCCGATAAGAGAGTTCAATTCCTCTTCAGAGGGCAGCGCCGGCAGATTCAGAGCTGAAACCTCTATCGGCAAGCGGCCCTCTTCCCATGTTTTGTAGAGTGCCTCCATAAATTCATGGATCGTATGTTCTTTATGAATCTCCAGAGCCGCTCCTCCTCCCGAACACTTTTGATAATAATTCCACCAAGAAAGATGATTTGACCCAGCCATACTGGCAATTAGGGCAGCAGATTTTTTCGCAATTGGAATTGAGCGGGCAGCATTTGCATGCGGTCGCAGAATCCGGATCAAAACGGTAGCTACAGAGCGGGCAGGTTACCACCATATTCCCACCCCTCGCAGCACTGCGTTCAAAAGCCCACCGACTAAGATAGCGAACGGTATGATGAATGCGATCATGCCGATAGCAGTCTTGAGGCCTCGTTCTTTGATGATGATAAAGAAATTTGCAATACATGGCACAAACAGTGTGATTGTCGTCATGGCAACGATCGCGCCAATGGGATCGAGAAGGCCATCATCAAACAGCATCTTAAAGCCGGCCACGCCATAGTCGCGGCGCAGGAAGCCGAGAATAAAGGCCTCGGCGGATCGTTCCGGCAGGTCAAGCATACCGACCACTATCGGCGACATTAATTTTTTCAGAATTCCCAGAACGTTTATTCTGTCCAGAATAAATAAAACCAGCGTGCCCAGAACAAACAGTGGAACAGCCTCTTTGAGATACCATTCCAGCCGCATCAGCGTCTTTATGACAATGTTTTTTATCCTGGGTAGCCTCAATGGTGGAATCTCCAGGATAAAATCCGAGGCCCTGCCCGGTATTACTTTCGATGACAAATATCCAACGAAGAAAAGAACGGCGCCGATAACAGATATCCAGATTAAAACGGCCCAACCGGAGATTGCTCCCAGAATACCCAGGGTTACACCGAGTTGCGCCGAGCAGGGAATCGCCAGGGAAAGGAGAAAAGTAACCAGTATTTTTTCCTTCTTGGTATTCAATATTCTGGTAGTCAACACCGCCATGGTGTCGCATCCAAGGCCGAGAATCATCGGCAGCACCGCTCGCCCGTTAAGACCTATTTTTTTGAAAATCCTGTCGACCATAAAGGCCAGCCGCGGCAGGTAACCGGAATCCTCCAAGGCGCCGAAGGCCAGAAAGAAGGTAGTTACAATAGGCAGGATCAATGCCAGCGCATAGGTTATGGCCATGCTGATGATCCCGTACTCACCAATGAATAAATCATTAATGAACTGTGACGGCACCAGCGCAAAGAGCCCGGCAAAGAATGGATTCAGGATGCCGCCAAAAATATTCTCCTCCAGAAAACCTACCAGCGTTTGTGCCCCGAAGACCCCAACGAAATAATAGAAGCCTAATAAAATCAGGATCAATATGGGTATCCCGTAAACAGGATGCTGCGCCAACTCTCCCACTTCTCTCTGGAACCTGCGTCCCGTCGAAACTCGAATGGTCAGTATACCGTCAACGATTTGCTTGGCCCGGCTATTTCTGGTCTTCGCTATAATAAACCCCAACGGTTCGGCTACCGACGATTGAAGCCGGGATTTGATTCGTTCGATTTCATCAATGCTCTCCAGAGAAATTCGTTTCCTGACTCCATTCGGCAAACCATCGTCGCCGCTCAGATAGCTGAGCGAAAGTCCCCTGGAATCTCTGTTATTGCTGCCCAGGACCCGGGAGATTCGGGATACGGCATTTTCGATTGCGGGATCGAAGACGATCGGAAGTTTCGGCGCGGGAGCTTCAGGAAGAACTCGTTTCAACTCTTCGACTCCCCGTCTCTCGATCGCAATTGTGGTTACGACCGGAACCCCTATGATCTCGGAAAGACGAGTTGAATCGATTTTCATACCCGCGGCTAACGCTTCATCGGCCATATTCAATGCAACCACAACCTTCCGCCCAAACTCTGCCAGCTGGGAAAGAAGCACCAGACCTCTCTGCAGATTCTTCGAATCTATTATGCAGATTAAGGGTGATTCAGGATGACTGAGGATTAAATCACGCGTAACTTTCTCGTCCTCCGACACCGGAGAGAGCGTATCTGCGCCCGGGGAATCGAAGATTCGCCTCTTAATCCCGGCAATCCTGGTCCAGCCAGATGCGTAATCGACCGTTGTTCCGGGATAATTGGAGACCTCGACATAGCGTCCGGAGAGAGCCCCGAATAAAGCCGACTTCCCGACGTTCGGACTGCCCACCAGTATTACAGGAGCAGTTGAAACCGATTTTTCCGTCTGTTCAATCATCCTTGATCGCCCGCATCGGACTCCGGCCGGTTAAAATTATGATTCTGATAATCATTCTCATATCATTGCGAAATTTTTTATTTACAGCGTTTGCACAAGCCGTAGATCTCAAACCTGTGTCCCTCGATCCCGAATCCGGACCTGGATGCAATCTGCTTAATGGATTTCTGCATGGCGCCGGTATTGAACTCCTCTGTTTTTCCGCAACCGGTGCAAATCAGGTGACCGTGCTGACCCTTATCGATGGCTCGCTCGAATCGGGATCGGCCGTCACCGAAATTGACCTCCCGTGCTAACCCGCATTCGGTAAATAACCTCAGTGTGCGATACACGGTGGAAAATCCTATACGGGGATTTTGCCTTCTGATCATACTGTGCAACTCATCGGCAGAAACATGCTTTCCGGATGAAAGAAAAGTGCGCAGAATGGCCGCCCGCTGGGCTGTCTGCTTCAATCCCTTCTGCCGGAGATAATCGAGCAGTATCCTGTTTTCCTTTTTCATGATTCTCTGACTTGCTTCGATTCCTTTAATTCACTCCGTTATATATATCGGGGATTGAGAGTCGTTTCATTCGCCAATTCACGATTGACTACTTCAAAATCTGATTCTACCCAAAAATCCTCTCCGTTGCGCTACCTTTGTCAGCCCGATCGATCTGATTCTAAAATTCATAATCAATATTAATCATAACGGAAATGATTGTCAAGAT
>CBDVBL010000313.1:0-3332 GCA_965372205.1 uncultured bacterium | reverse complement strand
AAGCGTATAGACCTCGGCGGAAACCGTGCCGGAGCTAACGAACGCGAAAATTAGAAGGAATACGATCGGCAAACGGGGTCCTCGTATCATCATTATCTCCTTTTTACATCCCAAACTGCTTGAATACATCGGATAAGGCCACGCTCAAGGCTATCCAGATCGCCCATAGGATTCCGACCGCCGTATAAGCTTTGGCGGTAGTGAACCTGTATATGATACCGAAACCCGTGGCGAAAACGGCCAAAAACCATATTGTGAAAAAATCAAATTTCGACAGAAACGTATGCAACTTTGTTCCTATGGCATCAGCAGGCAGGAGAAGCGCGAGGGAGAGAGATACATTCATGTTACCTTTAGCCATTATCAGCGCCGTCGAAACAAAGGTAGCCAATATTGAAATGCAGGAAGCCCATGTCAGAACGGAAAACACCTTCTTATATGTAGTATCTCCACCCATCATGACAGTGCCGACGAGATAGAAAATGCCTGCCAGGGCTAAAAATATGATGGGCATCACGATAATCTGTCCACCTAAGGAGATATAACGCTGAGTGTTTATATTATCTCCAATTTGAGCTTCTATAGCTTCGAGCTGTTCAGGAGGAATATTAGGGTTGTTTCTGAAGGTCTCCAACTGTGCTTCCATAAGAATAGGGAACGTTATTTGCGTGGAAATTGCTACGATTACAATCAGAATTAATAGGGGTGCGATCCACGTCGGCCGACGATCAAGCTCTTGAAAAGTTTTGCTGGGGCTGGTAAAAATATTAATAAGTTTGCCGCCGAAACCAAGCCTTGGGCCTGATTCTTCCTGGGCGCCGGGAATCTGTTCTGCGCCTTCCATCTTCACTCCTTTGTTACCATGTCTTCTAAATTAACGTAAGAACTGGCTAAATGTTTCAAAACCTCACCACGTTCTAATACGCATCAAATCCGGACATATTCTATCAAAATTACGGTTTTCCTATACGGTGGAAAACGGTCACTGCCCAGCTAACGGAGTCGCCTCCCCGGGGCAGATTGCCGGGATATGGAACTTCCGTCCTGAATAGACTGTATTTATCATAATTGACGAAATTGCCTGACAGATAAATCGTCACAGCTAAGCCGGGGCTGACATGATACCTGAAATCGAGACCGGCCACGATACCCCAGCCTGAGAAATCCTCATCCACGTCTAAAATAGGGCCATTCTCGGAACGCCTCAGCCCGGAAACATCAAATAAGGCGGGGCCTACGGCAATCACCAGTTCGGCCTTTTTGATTTTCCAGGGAACTACGCGCGCCTTTAGAAAGATGGTGTTCTTTTCGGCCTCTTCCTCCAGTATTGCATTCCCTTCAAATGCGAAATCGTAATCATGAGTGGAATGCATGACCCCGATCTCCAATCCGATGCGTTCGATGAAATCATAGCCGAAGCTCCCCATATATCCGATCCCCGGCTCCATTTTCGAATAGACTTCTTCGACAGGCCGATCATAAAGAAGGCCTCCCCGGATCGAAAAGCCGCTCCGCCCAGAAGCCAATTGAGCCACAGCCACTGTAAGCGGCAGAAGGCATAATATGATTTTCGATCTCTCCATATAACGATCTTAACAAAATGCCCGATAGAGGGCAAGCAAAATAAGGAAGGCGGGATATCGCTATCCCGCCTTTAACTTACATTGAAAAGCGCTTATCCCTTGAAAAGCGGAGCCAGGACGAGGGAGACGATTGCCATGAGCTTGATCAGGATATTCATAGACGGCCCGGAAGTATCCTTGAAGGGGTCGCCCACGGTATCGCCGACCACGGCGGCCTTATGGGCATCGGAGCCTTTGCCTCCATGTGCTCCACTCTCGATATACTTCTTGGCATTATCCCAGGCGCCGCCGCCATTGGCCATCATTAACGCCATCATAACGCCGGTTACCGTCGCGCCGGCAAGAAGCCCACCCAGCGCCTCTTTGCCCAGAATATATCCTACAAGAATAGGGGCGATTACAGCCAAAAGCCCGGGGAGTATCATTTCTTTTAAGGCAGAAGTCGCGGCAATGGCCACGCAGCGATCAGAATCGGGCTTCGCTGTTCCTTCCATAAGGCCGGCTATCTCCTTGAATTGCCGGCGAACCTCTTTGACCATTGCGAAAGCGGCCTTCCCGACCGCCGTCATGGTTAGAGCCGCCACCAGAAACGGCAGAAGACCGCCCAAAAGCAACCCGATCACGACCTTCGAATCAACGAGGTTTATGCTGTCAAGTCCCACGGCCGTAGTATAGGCTGAGAACAAGGCGAGGGCCGTTAACGCTGCCGAGCCGATTGCAAAACCCTTCCCGATAGCAGCAGTAGTATTGCCGAGAGAATCGAGCCTGTCTGTAATCTTGCGGACATCGGGGCCGAGACCGGCCATCTCCGATATACCGCCGGCGTTGTCCGCGATCGGGCCATAAGCGTCAACAGACATGGTGACTCCTATGGTGGCCAGCATACCCACCCCGGCGATACCGATTCCATAGAGCCCCATTGTGAGACTCTGGCTTTCGGCATAGCCGGTCTGGAAGGCTATATATATAGCGATACAGATCACTATCACCGGAAGCGCTACTGATTCCATACCAACAGCCAGACCGGTTATAATGTTTGTAGCGGCGCCCGTCTCTGACGCTTTCGCAATATCTCTGATAGGCTTGGCCGAGGTATAGTACTCGGTTAAAAGACCCAGGACAATTCCCGCGATCGAACCTGAAAGAACAGCCCAGAAGACGCCGATATCCACCTTAAGCCAGCCTGTAAGAACATAGGTAGCTGCAAGCATTACGAGAGCGCCAACATAGGTAACGATACGAAGCGTGGCCGCTGGATTCATTGATGAAAATATCTTCACGGATAGAATCCCGAGCATGGAAGCGACGATCCCCACAGTGGCGATCATCAGGGGCATGGCCACATAACCTGCATACGCCGAGCCCAGGTTTACTGTTATGGCTATCCCAAGCACAACCGACGCCACAATCGAGCCAACGTAGGATTCGAAGAGATCGGCCCCCATACCGGCAACGTCGCCAACGTTATCGCCGACATTATCCGCTATAACCGCTGGATTTCTGGGGTCATCTTCGGGGATGCCGGCTTCGACTTTCCCGACAAGATCGGCGCCGACATCGGCCGATTTAGTAAAAATACCGCCTCCCACTCGAGCGAAAAGCGCAATGGATGAAGCTCCCATCGAAAAACCCGTCAGTGCCTGTAATGCCGTCAGATCTTCAGGCCTGTAAAAAACGTCAAACATAACACCGAGTCCCAGAAGACCCAACGAGGCGACCGACATTCCCCTGACCGCCCCCCCCGAAACC
>CBDVBL010000312.1:0-3358 GCA_965372205.1 uncultured bacterium | reverse complement strand
CTGAAAAGAACGCTCATTACGTTCTCTCGGATACACCGGCGGGCTCTCAGCCGTGACTATTGACCGAATCGTTTTGCGATGGATCCTGAAATGGCCACCGGGCGTGCGGTTAGCGGGAATCTTACCGGAATAAATCCACTTTAAAACGGCGTCACGTGTAACTGAGCAGAGTTGAGCGGCCTGGCCTGTCGTTAGATACTCATTCTCCAGATTCTTATTCATGATCTCTACAATTAGTGCCTTTATGCATTTTATTCATTCTATTGGTTATATTACTGAAATGCTGGACGGCTGTCAAGGAAAAAATGGATAACTTGATCTTTATGCATATTATGGATCTATTTGATCCAATATCGGCATTTTTAAGGTCTTATACCTCAAGCAGATAGCAAGGGCAACCCGGTCTTAATCTGCTCGGAATTTTTCCATTCCTGATATTTTTCAGATCATCTTCCGCGATACAGGAAGACTCAAGACATTGCGGATAATGACTTCTCAATAGCATTTGTCGTGATCTTCATATGATCCCGTCCGTGAGAAAAGCTGACAAACCATGCCTCAAATCCCGAAGGCGGCACAAATACACCCTGTTTCAGAAGCTCATGAAAAAACCTGGCATACATTTCCATGTCAGCATTCTGAGCTGATGCGAAATCCACTATTTTGCTATTTGAGAAGAATGGCGTGAATAAGCTTTCGACCTTATTTATCTGAAGTGCCTGGCCATATTGATTGAATAATTCCGATATCTTTCCGGTCAGGTCATCGGCGTATTGTCTAAGGTGGTCATAAATGGTTGTATTCTCCAGCTCTCTCAATGTCGCGATTCCGGCCGAAGTCGATAAAGGGTTGCCGGAGAGGGTCCCCGCCTGGTAGACCGGGCCAAGCGGCGCGAGGGTATCCATAAGCTCCCTTTTGCCTCCAACGGCGCCTATGGGCAAGCCACCTCCCAGGATTTTTCCCAGGCAGACAAGATCAGGTTTGATGTCATATAATTCAGCAGCTCCTCCCGGGGCAATTCTAAACCCTGTTATGACCTCATCGAAAATAAGAATGCAATTATTCTGATACGTTTTTGCCCGCAGAGCATTTAGAAAATTACGGTCTGGCTCTATGACCCCCATATTTGCAGCTACTGGTTCTACAATGACGCAGGCGATACTATTTGCATATCTGGAGAAACATTCATGGAATGCATTGACATCATTGTATGGGATAGAGACGGTAGTCCCGATAGAATCGGCCGGTACGCCGTCGCTTGCAGGTAATCCCTGCGTGGCCAGACCTGAGCCGGCTCTTACCAGGAAAAGATCGGAATGACCATGATACCCACCATCGAACTTGACTATTATGTCTCGGCCGGTTGCGGCGCGAGCTATCCTCGCCGCCGTCATGCAAGCCTCGGTGCCGGAACTAACAAGCCTGAGTTTTTCGATCCATGGCATACTTTCCCTGACCAAGGAAGCGAGGTTCAACTCATTGCGAGTGGGAGTTCCGAACGAAACGCCCGAAGCCGCGGTTGAGCATACGGCGTCGACAACCGACTTCCACGCATGCCCGAGAATTAACGGCCCCCATGACATAACATAATCTACATATCGGTTACCATCGATATCATATATCAGGGGGCCTTCACCCTCTTCCGCTATAAAGGGTGTGCCGCCTACCGCCTTAAACGACCTCACCGGGCTGTTAACTCCACCGGGAATAAGCTCGCATGAATCTTTAAACATCTCTTTGGATCTCGAGAGTTTTTTGCTGTTATTATTAGATTGCTTCATCGGCAGCAAGGCAAGTTGTCGACTCTATCCGAGCCATTTCGCAACTTCAGGGGCATGGTATGTGATTATGATATCCGCGCCCGCGCGTTTTATGGACGTTAGAATTTCAAGGATAATCCGCTTTTCGTCGACTATTCCGGCCTCCGACGCAAACTTGACCATGGAATACTCACCGCTGACATTGTACGCGGCTACAGGAACGCAGAATTTCTCTTTGATCCTGGCAATAATATCGAGGTATGCCAGGGCGGGTTTCACCATGACTATATCCGCGCCCTCCTCTATATCCAGGCCGATCTCTTTGATGGCCTCAGCAGAATTTGCCGGGTCCATCTGATAGCTTCTGCGGTCGCCAAAACTCGGGGCTGAATCGACAGCCTCGCGAAAAGGACCGTAGAACGCCGAACAATACTTGGCCGAATATGCCATAATTGCAATGTCGGAATAGCCGTTACGATCAAGGGCCGTGCGAATTGCTTTTACGCGACCATCCATCATATCGGACGGGGCGACAATATCGGCGCCAGCTTTCGCATGGCTCACCGCCTGCTCAGCCAGAATTTCAACAGTCGAATCGTTGTCTACATCACCGTCTTTAATAACTCCACAATGACCGTGATCCGTATATTCGCACAGGCAAATATCCGTTACAATTGTTATGTCTGAGTTTATATCTTTTATCCTCCGTACAGCTTTCTGGATGATACCGTCGTCTTTAAGGGATTCCGAACCAGTGGAATCCTTCCTGGCCGGTGTACCGAATAATATTACTGCCGGGATACCGAGTTTGAAAGCTCGATCGGCCTCCTTCGCGGCATCGTCAATCGTATATCTGTAGATCCCGGGCATTGCTCCTATCGGTTCAGGACGCTTGATATTTTCGCTGATAAATATCGGATAAATAAAATCGGACGTATGAAGTCTGGTTTCCGATGAGAGTCGTCGAAGAGATTCTGTTTTCCGGAGCCTTCGGGGACGATTTTGTGGGAAGCCCATATCAATCACCCGCCCTGGCCTTGAAATACTCTTCTATTGAATTGACAAGCCCGTCCAACGTGTGCACTTTCGCCTCAATCTTAACTTCCAATCCTCTGGAATTTATTTCTCTCGTCGTCGATTGTCCGATAGATGCCAGAGCCGCTCCCGACGCCAACTTCTTCGCTTCCTCCTCGGATAGATTGGCAAATAACCCATCTACCGTCGACCCACTCGTAAATATAATAATTTGCGGTGGATGATCAAACAGCTTCTCTTTGAGGCCATCCGGCCATTTACGATAATTTGTTTGATATACAGTTAATGGCAAAACATTGGCGCCGGATTCCCTCAGCGATTTCTCCAGGGAATCATCGGCGAGATTTCCTCTTACCCGGACGAACGACGAGAGGGAAATATCAGGAAGGTCTTTTATTTCTTGAATAAGCGCATTTATAGTAGCCTTCGAGGGTATGAAATCAGCGGTAAGATTGAAGTGTTTCAAATAATTTTCCGTCCCTTTCCCTATAGCGGCTATTTTGAGATCGCTCAATCCGCGGATATCGTTAGATCGATCGATAAACTGTCGCACAAAATACCTG
>CBDVBL010000311.1:0-3362 GCA_965372205.1 uncultured bacterium | reverse complement strand
GCCCGCATGCATTACGCGAAAAGGAAATACGGGAATAGGTAACCGAGCTGTCAGGAACGCTTTCCTGACAGGCAGCGCAACTACCGGCTTAATACGTGAATTATATTCTTATCAGATACCCAGCACCAATATGTTGCCATTGCCCGTATTTAACATAATGGTCCCGTGGCCCTCTCCCAGAATTCCGGTCACGGAGTTCGAGGTAATTACCTGGTTGTAAAAAGTGAGATTTGCTATATCGATTGCTCCATTTCCCACGGCGGCCTGGAAATCCGCAGATGTATTCCGGGGGATGGTCAAATCAATAATCCCGTTACCCGTGGACAAATTGATTACCCCGTATAACGGTAATGTTATTCCGGCTTCGATCGTACCGTTCCCTAATTGTACGATAGCGCTGCCCTGGATTTCATTTAAAACGATCTCCCCGTTGCCACATGCCACGTATATCCGGTTATCTATGGAATTCACGACTATGGATCCGTTAGCGTTAACAACATCTACATCAAAATTCGCGGGAAGAAGAATCTCGTAATCGACAACGTAATCACGGCCATTTGACTGCTGGGGCTGCACTGTCCGGACATGCACCTCATCTCGAGGATTTTGCACGATTACATGGAGCAGCGGCAAATGCGCTTCCGCATCTTCAAAACTGTCGGATCCGACCTGTTTTATACCTTGGATAATCACTGAATCGCGTTCGGTTTCGCCTGAGATAGTAATTGAACCGTTTACAGCTTCGAGTTTTAGCTGAGTATAATCAACCACATCAACCTTAAAAGAAAACTCTTCCTCTGCTCTGAAGGACGTATCGTTTACATCTCCCGGGCCGGTAGAATCATTATCGCTGCATCCGACAAACAGGAAGCATCCGATCATCAAGGATAGCAAATAAATTCTTAAATTCTGATTGTTCATTGGCGGTCTCCTTAAGATTCAGCAAAAACACGAATTCGATTACTTTGGTTCAATATACGGTAACGGTTCAAGGATGGTTGCGTCAATATGGAGAATTAACCGCGCGGTCAGGAACCCTTTCCCGACAGGCAGCGTGGATGAGTGTGATGTCGGTCCTACGGATCCGTAGGAAAGTTACTTTCGACATAAACCGGTAAAGGTGTCAGAAGCAACTTCTGACACCACAAAATGACTTCAGATATGGCTTTAACGGACAAAATATCTTGACATCTCAGGCGCCGCTTATTTTTTAGACCACGAGGAGTCGATATTGCTGAGAATAGTCCTGATAATACTGGCCGCACTTATTCTGTACAGGCTATTATCATCCTTGCTGCGTATTACGGCGAGGAAACCTCCGCGAGAAATGCCGAGGAAAAAGCGGCCGGGAAAAGAGGTCGGCGAAGGGTGGATCGTGGATGAGAAAGTTGACGAGGAGGAGAAGGAAGAGTAGGTAAAAATCCTCATATCCTACGGCCATACGGCCCGTAGGGATCCGTAGGACGAGCCTTCGGCCTGTGGTTTTGACATCCCGCCTCGTGGAAGAAGGTTCAAAGGAATAAATATGTTAAGATTCGATGATAAGGTCGCGCTCATAACCGGCGGATCTCGAGGGATCGGCGGGGCGGCTGCCAGGCTGTTCGCAGAATTTGCCGCCGATGTTGCAATCAACTATTACGCGAATAAATCGGAAGCCGAAAAGGTCAAGGCGGATATTGAAAAGATGGGGCGGAAATGCCTGATTGTGAAAGCCGATGTCGGCGTACGACACGATTGCGAAAGCCTCGTCAAAGCGACTATCGATGAATTCGGCAAGCTCGATATCCTCATAAACAATGCCGGCATCTGGACCGAGGCGGCTATCGAGGATATGACCGATGAGATCCTCGACCGTACCATCGATATAAATCTCAAGGGCTGTTTCTATACCACCTCGGCGGCAGTTCCTTATATGAAAAAGCAGAAATCCGGTAATATAATCTTTGTTTCCTCCACCGCCGGTCAGCGTGGCGAGGCCCGGCACTCTCATTATGCGGCCACCAAGGGCGCCCTGATATCGCTGACTAAATCGCTCTGCCCGGAGTTGGCGGCCTATGGGATCAGGGTAAACTGCGTTGCGCCGGGCTGGGTGGATACCGATATGAGCCATGATGCGCTAACCGGCCCCGGCGGCGCGGAATATGTCTCGTTCATACCATTAGGGAGAGGCGCCTCCGCCGAGGAGCTTGCAGGGCCTATCGTTTTTCTGGCCTCCGATCGGGCGAGTTTCATAACCGGCGAGATCCTCAATGTCAACGGCGGCGCGGTACTTGCGGGATAGCCGTAAACGGATATGCCTGGCGGACGGCTTTTTGAACCTTTATAGTTGACATCCAATATCGCAAGGGATATTATGCGTGATACGGATAATCGTAACGTGGGAAATTAGTTTTTTGTGGACATTTTAATGGATTTTTCCAGCGTCTTCGCCCCCATCTCCAGCCAGTTAGAGGAATTTGAATCGGAATTAAAGAGAGTTCTCAAGACAGACTCTCCCATCATCGGTCGCATAACAGACCATCTATATGGCTCTTCCGGCAAACGACTGCGCCCGGCTCTTTTGTTTCTGGCCTCGGGAGAGAAGAGCCAATCATCCCTTTACGCAGCCCTGGCGATCGAGTTGATTCATACTGCTACTTTGCTTCATGATGACGTGATAGATGAATCCGTTACGCGTCGCGGTATAGAAAGCGTCAACCACAAGTGGAACAATCTTGTTTCGGTATTGATGGGAGATTATTTCTTCGCCAAAGCGTTCGGTATGCTGGTGAAAGCCGATTCCCCCGGGCTTATGGAAACATGTGCCGATGCCACGGAGCGGGTCTCGATTGGAGAACTCAACCAGGTATTTTATACGGGCGATTTCGATATCGCCGAAGAGACTTATCTGAGCATAATCGCAGACAAGACTGCGTCGCTGTTTGCCTGCTCGGCCGAGGCCGGAGCCATATGTTCCGGGCAGAACGGTGATTTGCGACAGGAGTTGAAGAGCTACGGCGAGAATATCGGGCTGGCATTCCAGATTACAGACGATATTCTCGACCTGATAGGAGAGACGAAGAAAACCGGTAAGTCGCTGGGCTCTGATATACGCGAGGGTTGGGTCACCCTGCCGTTGATAAAGGCTCTGAAAAATGATAATGGGAATTCCGGTGAGAAGTTCAAAAAGATTTTGGGCGGTAATGTCGGCCAGGCCGATATCGCCGAGGTTGTGAATTTCGTACGGGAAAACGGCGGCATCGAATATGCGGAACAAAAAGCCCGACATTACGTTGGAAGGGCGGTGGAAATTCTGAGCAGGCTTGACGGTTTGCCGATGAAACCGGCGCTGAAGGATCTGGCAAATCTGGCGGCCACCAGGG
>CBDVBL010000310.1:0-3366 GCA_965372205.1 uncultured bacterium | reverse complement strand
ATAACGGCGGCGGCGATATTTTATGCAACATGAAATATCTCATTCATCTAATATAATGCAGGCCATAGACGAATATTGCAGCAAACACACAATAACCACTTGATTCCGACTTCATCTATCTATATAATGTATGAGCGTTCGGATTTTCACCTTTGAGACTATTCAAGCGGCGACGCCCGGGATCACAGCTATGGAGGTACGTATGCCCGTCTCGAGAATATACCTGAAGCATGCGATCCGCATCATCTGTATCGCTTTAATAACCATGTCCAATGCCTTGGCGTTACCCTTCGATGTCGACCGGTTCGTCTCCAATATGAAGGATCGAAACGATCAGACGGCTCTAACAGGGACTATCGACAGCCTGGTTATCATTCGCCCTCAGGTCGAATTCCACCTTGGACCTGGTGAACTGACCATATTCGATTTCGGTGCCAACCGACCATCGGCCATGGTTTACAAGGGGAA
Organism: uncultured bacterium; assembly: GCA_965372205.1. Lineage (GTDB taxonomy): Bacteria > Zixibacteria > MSB-5A5 > UBA10806 > UBA10806 > CBDVBL01. Next base: position 2,898 of record CBDVBL010000310.1, on the reverse strand, counting down.
AGGCCGTTTCCTATATACACCCCCGAACGAGGTCGAGCTGGGCCAGCTCGTCAAATTCACCAAAAAAGAGAGCCTCGATGAGGAGTTCGAGAAGATAGCCTTCTTTTTTACAATTGAACTGGATGATTTCCCCGATACGTCTAATTTCGCAAGGGAAAAGGCCCCCAAAAAGGCGTGGAATATATTAGCCGATGCCGTTGAGGACGCCTTCGATCACCTCAGGATATATATGCCGAACAATGTGATCGGCGATATTTTAGCGGATACTCCCGGCATTTTCTTTTATGCTGATTTTGACGCTTCGGACATCGGACATCTGGTTTTTTACGAGGATCCCATCTTAACAGATCAATTTCAACTATACAAACTGATTATGAAAATCGGGGCTGATACTTACGATGTTCTAGGGGGATATTCTACCGATAATAAGCTGCCGTTCCAGAGAGGCCTACAATCAATTGATATAAAGAACTATAAAATCGAATCGCGAATTGAAGGGGACGGCAAAATGGAGGTAAGTTGCCGTATAGAGTTCACCCCGGTCCGCTGGGGATGTTCCTTTCTCTATTTGGATTGGTATTTCCGCAATAAGGACATTTCCGCTCTGGATTCAAACGGCGACTCGCTGATCGTGATTCACAGGAAAGAGGAAAGCGGATTTGGTCTTATCCTGAATAAGCCTCTTGAGCTCGGAAAATCTGATTATATCGATATACAATATGAATGCAAGAGCCTGCTCAGCGTTTATGGCCTTTTTTATGTTTTCGGGAAAACCAGCTGGTTTCCGTGGAATGGATTTCTGGACCGCGCCACGTTCGAATTAATATATGATGTACCTGAAAGCTACGAGATTGTCTCATGTGGAAAACGGCTTGAACTCAGGGTGGATAACGGACGTGCGATTTCTCGCTGGATCGTCGATCAGCCGGTGGAGTTTGTATCATTCAATCTCGGTGTTTTCGAATCCAAAGAGATAATCGTTGAAAATCTTCCTCCGGTGAAGGTTTTCATGTCGGAGCAAATAGATCATCAGGCCATCGCGCTGTATAGAGCATACTACGGTAATCTGTCAAGCGGGGATATGATCGGACAGGTAGCTGCTGACGTGACCAACAGCCTCGCTTTTTTTACGAGTATTTTCGGGCCATGTCCTTTTGACACAATAAAGGCGACGGAGATACCCTTTACAGGTTTAGGTCAGGGATCGCCCGGCCTTATTCATCTTACATGGAGTACTTTTCAATCTGACGATATGCTGGGTTACTCAGAATCGTTCAGGGCGCACGAAGTGGCGCACCAATGGTGGGGACATATAGTTAACAACGAATCATATCGTGACGTTTGGATCATCGAGGGCCTCGCTGATTATTCCGGCCTGTGGTTCTACGAACTTTCCGTAAAGAATAGGAAAGCCGTAAAAGACATGCTAAAATATTATAGAGAATCTGTTTTCTTCGGAAACGACGCCAACGAAGTGGGCTCAAAGGCGGGTCCCATGACGATCGGTTTCAGATTATCTTCATCGAAATCATCCGACTACCTCAATATCGTATATTATAAAGGCGCCTATATCTTCCACATGATCCGCTACCTTTTATACGATTATAAAACCGGCTCCGATGATGCTTTCGCTGCATTTCTAAAGAGTATCGTGGATACTTTTCGCGGCAAGGTCATCACAACCGACGGGCTACAAACTCTCCTCGAGAAACATATCGGCGCCGGTATGGGCTGGTTTTTTGATCAGTGGGTTTACGGCACCGCCATCCCCGAATACAGGTTCACTTACAACTCCGAAGAGACCGACGATGGCAAATACCAGGTTGTTTGCCATGTGGAGCAGGACAAGGTACCTGACAATTTCCAGATGATGGTCCCGATTACGGTACTGTTTGAAGATGATCGTTACGTTCACTTAAAAATCTGGATCGACCAGCCGGAAGCCGATATCGATCTCCCGCCGCTTCCTTTAGAACCGGAGAAGATCGTATTCAACACCTATGACGCGGTATTGTGCAAGGTGAAATACAAATAGATTATTTATCGCCGGCTGGACAAACAACGATTTTCATCGAAATGCGAGGATCAAGGTGATGAGTGTGAAAAAATATCGGATACTCTGCATTTGCTTCGTGATATTTCCGGGGATATTTGTATCCGATTCCTTTGCTTCGGAATTCGATGTCGACCGGTTCGTCTCCAATATGAAGGATCGAAACGATCAAACGGCTCTATCGGGGACTATCGACAGCCTGGTTATCATTCGCCCCCAGGTAGAATTCTACCTTGGGCCAGGCGAACTGACCCTATTCGATTTCGGCGTCAACCGACCATCGGCCATGGTTTACGAGGGCAAAGGCCGTTTCCTATACACACCTCCGAACGAAGTCGAGCTTGGCCAGCTCGTTAAGTTCACAAAGAAAGAAAGCCTCGATGAGGAGTTCGAGAAGATAGCAATCTTTTTCACTGATGAACTGGATGATTTCCCCGACACGTCTAACTTCGCAAGGGAAAAAGCTCCCAAAAAAGCGTGGAATATATTGTCGGACGCCGTTGGTGACGCCTTCAATCACTTCAGGATTCATATGCCCAATGAACTCATCGGCGACCTTCTCGCCGGCGTTCCCGGTAATTACCTTTATGCCGATTTCAAGATTGGCCGAGGAAATCACCTGGCATTTATTGAAGACCCGAGGATGGACGATAAATTTATGCTATGCAAGCTGATCAAGATCGCCGGCGTCAAAACCTACGATGTATTGGGAGGCTACTCCGATGATGATAAGCTGCCGTCGCAACGAGGAGTCAGCATCTTCGATATCGACCATTACAGGATCGAATCCAGAATTGAGGGAAGCGGTAAAATGACCGTCAACTGCCGGGTAGAATATACTCCCC
>CBDVBL010000309.1:0-3367 GCA_965372205.1 uncultured bacterium | reverse complement strand
AAATACGCATCTGCTGAACGTTTTCGCACTGTATATTTCATAAGCTGTTTATCAATAATCTCTCCTCCATCCGATATCTAAAAGAAGGAAAGGCGGAGATATATCTTGATTACAGAAGCAATCAAAAAACCAAAAACGGCCGAAACGTGCAACGTGCTCGTAGTCGATGACGAGCCCAGCGTATTGGCGGTTATACAGGAGATGCTCGAGGATGAGGAATATAAACTTATCTCTGCTTATTCGGTGGCCGAGGCTCGCAGCATACTCTCTCGTCAAAATATAAACATCGTCCTGGCGGATATTTTTCTGGGCGACGGTTCGGGGGCCGAAATAATGGAGGCATCCGGGAAAATTCACCCCGAATCCCTGACAATTATCATGACCGGACGCCCGACTATACAGAACGCTATAATGATGATGAAAAAGGGGGCTTACGATTATCTGGCAAAACCGTTTTCCCTGGAGGCTCTCAAGTTGGCCTTGAGAAGGGCTAACGAGAAGATCAGACTTGAGCGCGAAAATATCAATCTCAAAGAGATGATGTCATTCTATAAGATCTCCGAAGCCATGGGATCGACAATTGAATTAGACGCCCTTCTAAAACTGATACTCGACTCCACCATAAAGGAATTCGAAGCAGATATAGCATCGCTGTATTTCGTTCGAGAGAATGGCGACGGGCTTGATCTGAAGGCCACGGTCGGGATAGGGGATGAGTCGATTCAGAAACTGGTTTCAGATCATATTTACTCCTCTTGCCAGAAAACGGTTGCAACAAAATGCCCGATGATTTTCAACGACCCGGATCCCGATTACTCCAGCGATGATCGAACCATAAAATCATCGCTCTGCCAGCCTCTGATGGCCAGAGGGAAGATCCTGGGAGCGCTTATAGTGGTCAGGACGAAAAATCCTCACCCTTTCTCGCAAGGGCAATTAACGGGCCTGGGTCTTCTGGCATCGAAAGCGGCGGCGGCGATCGAGAGTTCCAATCTCTACGAGGATTTGAAGGAAACATATATCGCTACGGTGGAGGCTCTGGCTAATGCAATCGAGGCCCGGGACACCTACACCCGCGGCCATACGGAACGTGTCTATGTGTTATCGAAAATACTGGCCGATGAACTGGGCTGGAGCGAAGCCGAGCTGGGAGATCTCAGGATCGGCGGAATACTTCACGACATCGGCAAGATTGGCGTTCCCGATTCTATCTTGAATAAATCCGGGCTGTTAACCGACGAGGAATTTGAAATAATGAGGACCCATCCTGAGAAAGGCGCCCGCATGGTGGAATCGATCCCGTTTCTCAGGACGGCTCTGCCGTATATAAAATATCACCATGAGAGGCACGATGGTGAAGGGTATCCTTACGGCCTCAAGGGCGATGAGATTCCCCTGCCCGGCAGATTATTGGCAGTAGTCGATACGATAGATGCCGTTACCTCCGATCGCCCCTATAGAAAGGGCCGCCCGCTGGCGGAGGCAATCGAAGAGATAAAAAATCACTCCGGCACCCAGTTCAACCCGGAGATTGTCGAAGCTTGCCTGAGCGCCTATTCCAAGGGAAAGCTCGATTCCCTATTCCAGGAAGACACCTGATAAAAAATAAGCCCCGGAGTCTCCGGGGCTTGTCGAATGCTATTTGATATCTGGCAACCGATTCGATATAACAATTATTATAACTAAGGTATTAAAGGTTCTGTTAGCTGTCTAAGCCCGGTGCCGTCCCAGTTAATTATCCATAAATTGGCGTAATGGGGTCCGAAAATCGTGAAAACAACCTGGTTTCCATCAGGAGAAAGATTGGGGTAAAATGCGCCCTCGAATAGATTTTGAAGCCCATACGTATAAGAATCAAAGATCCAGATACTGATTGGCTCACCCGAAACTATTGAATTACAGGCCAAACGTTTAGTTTGTATGTGGGCTTTGGCGTCCCTCATCCAAAGCAGATCGTATTGTTCAATATCCAGGAAGAGTCTCTTAAACGAACCCGTCGAATCCGAAATGCACAGCGACCCTGAAGGGAACTCCGGTGAGTAATTTACATAAAGAACGGAATCGCGATAAAGCCATGTAGGATAATCGCCATACGGAATTATTAGCCGGTAGTTAGCTCCATCGTCGGATAAAATGTAAACCCCTCGTTCATCACCCGCTCGCTTAGAACAGGTGATCTGCATCCCATCGGGCGACCAAGACGGATAATAATATGCTCCTGACTGCATTAGAGTATCGATGACTTTATCGGGGTATGAAATCTTCCATAGGTCGGAGCCAATGTTGATTACAAGCCATTGGCCATCGGGCGACCAATCGAGACCTCTTATCCAATCGCCGCGAAAAAAGAGCCGCCTATCGGTTCCATCCGGATTTATCAGGTAAATCCCCGATGAATCGGGGTCGTTCAGTGATCTTTGTTGATCGTGGACGTAAGCGATTAAATTATGGACTCCGGACCAGCATGGGTGTTTATCATAAGCGGCGTAAGCGGGTTGTGGCGGGTAATCTCCGTCGTCATTTCCCTGGGGATTTGAATTGCAACACAGGCAAACGCATGCAGTCAGCGCCAAAAAGGCGTGAGCCATTAGGTTCCATATTCTATAAGGCAGCATTCTCATCTCCCCTTTTTACGTAAGCTAAAAAATCGAGAGCATTTCTGTCAAGAGAATAATAGAAAAAGACATATCGCTTTACAAATAACTGAATATATGGGTTTCGGATTCACTGTTGCAAATGCAGAAGAAAATAATGCAGAAAAAAGAAATAGGGGCATATTGCAATTCGCCCCTCGAGAATTTGATATTTGGTTCTTTATTCCAGCAGCAGCATGCGGTTTATTTCAGAGTAATCTCCGGCCTTCCAACTGTAGTAATATATGCCGGATGCCACTGGAACGCCGCCGGGTTTCAAGATGCAACTCTTGCTCAGGCATAAGAATGTTCTCCGCAAGGGAGATTGGAAAGCGAATTCCGCCTGTCGTTGCAGGCTCTTGCCCATCTCCTGAAACATGGCAATAATCTGTCGATACTCTTTAGTGATAATTATGGCTACAAGGACATTCAAAAAACGTATCGGTGAGCTGCTTCTGGAGAGTGGGGCAATAACCCCTGACCAGCTGGAGATCGCCCTGAAGCGGCAGAAGGAAACCGGGCAGAGGATCGGCAGCGTCTTGATTTCCCTGGGGATGTTAACCGAAGAAAAGTTAATGCTGGCGATCGCTAAGAAGCTCGATATCCCGCATGTAAACTTGAGGGATATGGTTATCGATCGGGATATCGCGGGAATTATATCAGCGGATCTGGCACGAAAACATCTTCTTATACCGATTTTCAAAATTCAAAACATCCTGACCGTAGCCATGTAT
>CBDVBL010000308.1:0-3380 GCA_965372205.1 uncultured bacterium | reverse complement strand
TACTCTCTTTAGTCTGTCGAACCTCTCTTACAGGCTCGGCCCTGGTGAGATCGTTATTTCTCTCGATACGTTCAACCACAACAAATCTCTCGATCCCCGAATTGAGAAGCTGTTATATACCGAATTTTTCCCCTATTGAATTCCTCAGGCGCATAACGGCCCTCGTATGAATCTGCGATACTCTCGACTCCGATATCAACATTATATCTCCTATTTCTTTCAACGTAAGTTCCTCGTAATAATACAGAGAGACTACAAGCCTCTCCTGTTCGGTGAGGCTGCTGATAGTTTCGATGACAAACACCCTGAGTTCGGTTTTCTCCATATCCTTCAAAACATCTATAGATGTCGTATTTTGCACGGTTTCGATTCGAGGGACCTGGCGGTTATCGTCTTCGCGACAGATCAACTCATCGAGGGATAAGAGGGTCGATACACTGACATCTTTCCGTGCGGAGAAGAGCTCGTGGACCGAGATGCTCAACCTTTTGGCCAGCTCATTCTCGGATGGGCCACGTCCAAGCTCGTTTTCCAGCTTCATTAAAGCTCTATCGATGTTTCTCGCCTTAGCCCTGGTAGATCTGGGTACCCAGTCCAGCGCCCTCAGTTCGTCGAGTATCGCTCCCCTGATTCGGGGCACGGCGAAGGTTTCGAATTTTACACCGCGACCAGGATCGAAATTATTAAATGCCTCAATCAATCCGATGACGCCGGTGTTGATGAGATCGTTAAGTTCAACCGATTTCGGAAATCCCGCTGCCATTCTGCCGGCCACGTTCTTTACAAGCGGCAGATAATCGGTCAGGAGCTTGTCCCGCATATCGGTGTCCTCGGTTTTTTTGAATCGCTCCCAGGTTGCCAAATTTGCCATTGTATCAGTCCTGTCTGTATCTTGAATGTTATCCTGTTATTTATCGTCTTTTACAAACGGCCTCTTATGAGGCTCACTTAAGGTTTCAGATATTGTTTCATTTTGAAACACACCGGTTTCATCGAGTCGCAGGTTCTTGGCCAGTATCAGTAATTCATCGGTACTCCTGTCGATATAGAAATCTTCGAGCCCAAATCCGGAGCTATTATAAATGAATCCACCATCATCGAATTTCAGATTCAGGAATTGCTGAGTGAGAACATCGAATTTAGTTTTCAAGGAGGCGGCGTGCTCGGGAGAATTTACAAAACTGAAGGCGATCTTTATACGATCACTCAGGCCTTCACCAACGAGGGTTTTGAGCAGGCAGTATGATGAGGCCACGGCTGCAGCTTCGGGCCTCGCCTGCAGGAATATTCTATCGCACAGAGCAGCCGCCAGCATGCCAAGCGGCTGGGCTCCCGAAGGCGGATCGAGTATCAGGAAATCGTAATGCCGGGCAAAGCCGTGAATAAGCCAGGCTATTTTCCCTAATTCATCCTCGCCGGGATTCAGAATTCCCGGTGGTGTGGTAGTCAGCAGATGGAAGCCGTGATCTGTAGGAACAATTAGCTCTCCGGCATTCTCTCCGGACTCCAGTAGTTGCTCATATGTCGGGATATTTACTTTATCGATACCCAGACCGGTCCACCCGAAACAAAGATCAAAGAGCAGAACCTTCCGGTCCGACTCTGCCAGTCTGGCTGCCAGAGCTGTGGCCGCAGTCGTTCTCCCGGAGCCACCTGAGCCGGCCAAAAACGTAATCCCTGTAGCCATCGAATGGTCAATCATTTTACTGCCTCGCCCGGGACAGGAATATCCTGCAACCTGTGATTCTCATCGGGTTTGAAGGCCGAGACGAATAGTCGAGGATCGAACGGATCAAAATCGCCCGGAAGTTCTCGCGAGGCGCATTGATAAGAGAACTTCAAGCCATACTCAATTGCCGCCGCTACGATGCCACCGCGGTGGCGACTCTGATCGAGTTTTGTAATAAGAAGCTTATCAATCCCGAGGTCCGGGCAATCCCTGATGAAGACATACATATCCGGCGCGGGGATCGAAGCCGGTACGACCAGGTTCAATTCATGAGGATTGGCGGCGCCTACCAGAGTGACCAATTCGGCAATATCGCTGCCGGTTGAAACGCCGCTGGTATCGATTATGACGAGGCCCTTTTTAATGGTCTTCAGGAGAACCGTCAGTTCCTCCGGAGAAGTCACTGCGTGGAAACGACATCCGATTACGTTTGCCAGCGACATCAATTGCTCCCGCGAATCGGCGCGGAAGTTGTCCGTTGTCACCAGAGTAACCGGACATTCCTCTTCTGCACTGAACCGAAACGCCAATCGGGCGGCCGCCGACGTTTTCCCGCTGCCGGTAGGCCCGACCAGCATGACCACGGTAGCTCCACTCTCGACCATTTTAATCGGCTGGCCGGGGCTGAGCTTACTGGAGAGAGACTCAAGGATTTGATCCCACGCCAAATCGGGATCATTATCCGATAAACCGGCGGGAATGCTCCTGGCCAACTCAATGGCCAGATTCTCCGGTAGGTGTCTCTGGACCAATCGCCTGGCATATTCAAGCTGCAACCCGGTCGGCTGTCCGAACAGCGACTCGGTCCTGCCTCCCATTACATCGGATCGAAGGCGCTTCAGATCTTTCTTAATGCTGAGTAGAATTTCGCTCGGCGTTTGAGGCTGTTCCTTCATCTCGACCGTTTCCACCGACACAGTTGGTTTCTCAGTCTGCGTCCGGATTTTGGGGGTCACTCTATTCTTGATGGACGGCGCTTGCGTCGCAACAGTCTCACCGCGTTCGGTTTTCATTTCAACGTTATCGATTGCCGCCGTCACCTCGACGGATACAGACTCTCTGCCTGAACCGTTATCGTTGCCCTTGTTATTGAAGCGGGTCTTGAGGATAACGGCCTCTTCTCCAAAATCTTTTTTTACCTTCGACAGAGCCTCAGGCAGGCTCTGAGCTATGAACTTTTTGATCAACATCGGGCATCCTCACGGTTTTTATGCTTTCAATTTCAATATTTGGAATCAGCTCGTTAAACGAGATCACAGCGACTTTTGGCAGTGCAGCAGCTATGATCCTCTTGAACACTAATCTTATGTTGGGACTGGTAAGTAACACCGGCGTATAACCGGCTATGGACATCTCCTGAGCGACATCGGAAACCTCCTGGATGATTTTTTGCGCCAGTTCCGGCGGGACGACGGCAATTATGCCCTGCTTGGTGCTCTGAATAGAGTCGGCCACCAGCTTTTCAAGCTCCGAGTCTAATATCGATACTTTCATGCCGCCTTCCTCGTCGAGATAGAGAGTGGAAATAGTGCGGGCTAATGCGTGACGGGCGAATTCACTCAAGACATCCGGTTCTTTGGTGTTGGGCGCATAATCGGCAAGAGCCTCCAGTATGGTAGGCAGATCTTTTATGGGTATTCTCTCCACCAGC
>CBDVBL010000307.1:0-3381 GCA_965372205.1 uncultured bacterium | reverse complement strand
CGTTCCCGGTTGCGTTCGCGGTCGTTACCGAATCGAAAATCCTTAGCATGAGTTTCTCCCGCCACCGATAGCCCGACATATACTCGTCCCACCGGCTTGTCATCGGTGCCACCCGATGGTCCGGCGATACCGGTTACCGAGACCCCGATATTGGCGCCCAGATTCTGCACCGCACCCTCGGCCATGTATCTGGAGCACTCTTCGCTCACGGCGCCGTATTTTTCCAGAATTATCTGCGGCACCGAGAGGAGCTTCATTTTCAACTCGTTGGAATAGGCTATGACTCCTCCGGCAAAATAATCCGATGAACCCGGGATATCCGTAATTGTCTTGCCCAGGAGCCCGCCGGTGCATGATTCCGCCACGGCGATCGTCATGTGCCTTTCCCTGAGCATCCCGCCTACCACCTCCGCCAGGCTGTCGTCATCATAACCATAAATATATTTGCCCACCCTCTCGGTAATCTTTTTCTCTAACTCCTCAATCTTCCGTCGGCTTTGATCTTCATTTTTCGTTACAGTGGTCAGGCGAACGTCGACCCCTTTCCAGGCCGGCAGAAAGGCAAATGCAATCTTTTCATCACCTGCGGATCTTTCCGTTCGCCCGGTTTGAATCCTAGGATCAATCAGATCGGCGATTTTCTCATATAAAACCGATTCGATTATGCCCACCGTTCGGATTTTTCGATGGATTGTAACAATTTCCCCGGCTCGTTTTTTTATCGTATCCGTCACCCAGCCCTCGATCATCGGCTCCATCTCCGATGGCACGCCCGGGATGGCGACGAAGAGCTTTTCGTCCTCCTCGATAGCGATTCCCATTGCCGAGCCGACCGGATTGTCTATGAACTCCGCGGCTTGAGGCAACAAGGCCTGGTTCTGGTTGATGGCGGGCATGGTCAGTCCCCGCTGCTTGAATCGATCCTCGATTTTCTTCAAGATCTTATCGTAGAATATCAGCGGCCTTTTGAAGTATTTGCAGATCGCCTTTTTTGTGATGTCGTCGTTTGTCGGCCCCAGCCCGCCGGTGGCTATGACCATATCCGCCCTCTGCAGGGCGCGCGCAATTGCCTCGGTGATGGTTTCGAGATCGTCACCCACCGTCGTGCGCCAGACCACCTGCGCCCCGGCGACGGTTACCCGTTCCGATATGAAAGCGGCATTAGTATCTATGGTATGCCCGTATAAGAGCTCGTCGCCGATTGTGATTATCTCAGCTTTCGTTTAAGCCTCCAGTATACATGTTAGCCAATCCCACATTTTATAGATACCCTACCCCCCATCTATCCAGGATCGCCAGAATTATCTGCAGAATGCAGGCGGCGTAGAATCCCGCGGCAATATCGTCGGCCATGACACCCTTGCCCCCCGGCAACGACTGCCACGCTTTCGCCGGCGGAAGCTTGACGATATCAAAAATGCGAAACAGCACAAATCCCAGCATGAACGGCATAAATTTGGCCGGGGCCATGAAAAGCGCCACCATCTGGCCGGCGACCTCATCGATTACAATAGGTCTCCCGTCATGACCGAAATACTGTTCCGCCTTCCCGCTAATGTAAACTCCGAATAGATAAACCAACATGATAGCGATCAACTGGTAATACCATTGCGGCGGCCAGACGAAGAAAAGAATGAGCATGGTAAAAGCCGAGCCCCAGGTGCCGGGGGCTTTCGGAAGGTAGCCGGAAAAAAAGAAGGTCGCCAGTAGCCTGATAAAAAAACCTTTGCCCGCGAATCTCTTTTCGACCCCGGTCATCTCAGCATCCCTCTAATTAATCCTCCCGATTTGAAAAGATAGTCGATCCCGGTCCAGACCGTAAGTATTAAAGGGATAATGATCAATACGTCAAAAAGATTATAATGCCAGCCGACTATGGGCATGATCCACTCCGGGATCACTGATTGGCCCGGATTATGCGGTCGCACCAGCGGCTCGATATTGGCAAAGATCAGGATCATGGCTAAAACAACCATCTGCGTAGCCGTCTTCCATTTGGCCAGAACCGAGGAGAAAATCACCATACCCCGATATGCGGCCATTGATCGTAAGCCGGTTATCAGGAATTCTCTGACCACAATGATTATCACCATCCAGCCGCGGGCATAACCCAACGGCACGAAGGTGATGAAGGCGGTGGAAACCAGGACCTTATCCGCCAGGGGATCCATGAAACGGCCAAAACCGGTATATCGTCCCAGCTTGCGCGCGTAATAGCCGTCGGCGAGATCGGTCAGGGCGGCGATTATGAATACCACCGTGGCCGCCAGCCGCCAGTAATGGTGCTCGAAAAGCATCAGAACCATAAACACCGGCGAGAGAGCGATTCGAGACAATGTCAAAAGGTTCGGCAGGTTCATTAAGGCGCCTCTGGCAGGCTATCAGTCTTATTCAACTCATCAATCATAATCCGGTCAACTGAGGGAATTTAGGGAGTTTGGGGGGTGGAGTCAAGCGGGCGGAGCTTTGCTGTCGCGATTATTGATTTAATGCAGTCATGGTAAATCAAAACGGATCCGTTCAGGACCGTGACTCATGGCAAAAAGCTGGTCATAATTGACCGGAGGCGCCAAGCATAGTATCTTAATGTCACATATGCAACTCTCCCAGCCCCAGAAGCAGGCCGTGGAATACCTCGGCGGGCCGCAGATAATCCTGGCGGGCGCCGGTTCCGGCAAGACCCGGGTGATAGTCGCCAAGGCACAGTATTTGATTGAGGAGAAGGGCTACCCGCCGGAATCGCTTCTGGTGATCACCTATTCCACCAAGACCCAGGCCGAGCTGGAGGAGCGGATGGCCATTCTCGGAAACCGTATGCCGGAGATCAAAACCTTCCATTCGCTCGGGCTGGATATAATCAACGAATTTTCTCATCTTCTCGGCACTGGAGGGGAAATAAGCAAGGCGGGAGAGTATCAGCTTCATCAGTACCTGAAAAGAGCGATATCAGAGCTCGACGAATCAATGCTTTTAGATACTAACCGACCGGAGGACATATACAGGGGTATCGCAGGATTCATCAGCCGCGCCAAGGATGAGCTGGTGTCGCCGGAGGATGTGATTGGGAAGGCGGAAGACCAGCTAAGCGCTCTTCCTGCAGATGCCGGCGATGATGACGATATTATTGTCAACCGCGACCGCTGGACGAAGATTCTGGAGGCGGGTAAGGTATATCGTGCCTACGAGAGAATAAAATCGGAAAATACCGAAACCCAACGCGGCAGTATCGACTACGGTGATATGATCGTCCTGTCGCACAGGCTCCTTTCGACTCAGAAAATAGTCGGGGCAGCGTTAAGGCAGCGGATAAAATATATCCTTGTCGACGAGTTCCAGGATGCCAACTACGCCCAGGTCGAGATACTTCATCATCTCGCCGGA
>CBDVBL010000306.1:0-3400 GCA_965372205.1 uncultured bacterium | reverse complement strand
GGTCGAAGGCGTAAGAAAGGAGGAGCCATGAAGATAACTCCTCTCGAAATTAAAAAGCAGGAATTCAGAAGGGCATTCAGGGGTTATTCGCCGGACGAGGTGCATTCTTACCTTGAAATGGTTGCGGAAGAATTGGAGGATGCCCTGAAAAAGAATCTTGAACTCGAGGAAAGCCTATCTTCGTTGAAGGATAAGCTGGCGAATTACACCCGGATTGAAACGGTCCTCCAGGATACGCTGATGACAACTCAGAAATCGGCGGAGGAGATCAAGGCCGTAGCCGAGCAGAAAGCGAAATCAATCACCGACGGGGCTCGGGTCAGGGCCGACCGCATTCTGGTTGAGGCTAACGAACGGCTTTTAGAAATCCAGAGGGAGGTTGTAGATCTAAAACATCAACGCGAGGCTTTTATTGTCAGCTTTAAATCTCTACTGGAAACTCAGCGTGCGCTCATGGAGAATATCGAAAAAGAGGCTAAGGGCGAAAGAGATTACTCTCCAGTCAAGATGAAGGCCGATCTGAGCGAAGATCAGCTCGAAAAGGTTGTAAATGAGTTCAAGGAGCAGCTTTCGCACAGCGAAGTGAAGAATGAGGGTGGGGAAAATAAGGGTTCACCTGCCGAGGAGAATAATTGATGGATTTGAAAACCAAGATTAAGGATGCGGTAGATTTTATTAGAACACAGACCGGGGCAACTCCCGGAATCGGCATCATTCTGGGCACCGGCCTGGGAGCGCTGGCGGACGAAATAGAAAAGGACGTCACCATATCGTACGATAAGATTCCCCATTTCCCCGTAAGCACGGTGGAATCGCATGCCGGACGTTTTCTTTTCGGGGAATTGGGCGGCAAAGACGTAATCGCGATGCAGGGGAGGTTTCATTATTATGAAGGTTATGATCTGGAGCAGGTGACATTTCCGGTCAGGGTCATGAAGGAAATCGGGGTGAAAATACTCATCGTCTCCAACGCCGCCGGAGGCTTAAATCCGCAGTTTGATATTGGCGACCTGGTTATGATAACCGATCATATCAATTTTCAGGCGGTCAATCCCTTAACGGGCCCTAACGACGATACCCTGGGTCCCCGTTTTCCGGATATGTACAACTGCTATGACAGCGAGCTTCAGGATCTGGCCGAGCAAACGGCAATCGAGGAGAAGGTGCCTTTGAGAAAGGGAGTATACGTCGGAGTAACCGGTCCGAACCTCGAGACCGCCGCGGAATATCGTTTCTTGAGGACCATCGGCGGTGATCTTGTGGGAATGTCCACGGTTCCGGAGGTGATAGTAGCTCGTCATCAGGGAACGAGAGTATTGGGCTTTTCGCTGGCCACTGATATGGGACTGCCCGACGCGATGGAACCATGCAGCCATGAGAAGATAATCGCCGCCGCGGCAAAAGCGGAGCCGAAGCTCACGAAGCTGGTGAAGAAAACCGTCGAGAGGATTTCGATTAATTAGTCATGAGCGAACGTTACCGTCAGATACAGGGTGATTTCAATTTCGCTGAGCGTGAAACGGAGATCAGAAAATTCTGGGATGAGAATTCTATCTTCGAGAAGTCGTTGAAGCTCAGGGAAACCTCGCCCCGATATATTTTCTACGAGGGTCCCCCCACGGCCAACGGTCTGCCCCATATCGGCCACGCTATTGCGCGAACCATCAAGGATGTGATCTGCCGCTACAGGACAATGAAAGGATTTCTGGTGGATCGTAAAGCGGGATGGGATACGCACGGGCTGCCTGTCGAACTCGAGGTTGAAAAGGCCCTGGGGATCTCCAGCAAGGATGAAATCGAGCGGATGGGGATTGAAAAATTCAACGCCGAATGTAAGAAATCGGTATTCAAATACAAGGCTGAATGGGATGAATACACGCGCAAATTGGGCTACTGGCTTGACCTTTCAGATCCGTATATTACCTATACGAACGACTATATCGAAACCGTCTGGTGGATCTTAAAGCAGTTTTGGAGCAAAGACCTGCTCTACAAGGGATATAAGATCCTTCCCTGGTGTCCCCGTTGCGAAACGGCGCTATCGTCCCATGAAACGGCCATGGGGTATAAAGAGGTCACCGATCCCTCGCTTTTTGTTATGATGAAACTTTCCGGCAGCGAAGATACCTATTTTCTGGTCTGGACGACCACCCCGTGGACCTTGATTTCCAACGTTGCGCTGGCTCTTCACCCGTATGAGTCCTACGTGACTATCAGGCATCGCAACAGGAAGCTGATCCTGGCAGAGAATAGGCTTAGCATGGTGGACGGCGAATACGAATTGCTCGAAACCAAGAAAGGCTCCGATTACGCCGGCGTAAAATATGAGCCGTTGTTCGATTTCCTCCCTGTCGAGAATGGGCATTATGCTCTTACGGCCGATTTCGTAACCATGGAAGAGGGCACCGGCATCGTGCACATAGCGCCTGCTTTTGGCGCCGATGATTACGAACTGAGTATCAAAGAGGGTCTCTCCGTCATTCAGGCAGTAGATACCGAAGGGCGGTTGATACCCGAAGTGGCTCCCTGGGCCGGTAAATTTGTCAAGGATGCTGACCCTGAAATCATGAAAGACCTCGATAATCGAGGATTGCTTTACTCATCGGCGGACTATACGCATAACTATCCTTTCTGCTGGCGCTGTGATTCGCCGTTGATCTATTACGCCCGTTCTTCCTGGTTTATCAAAACCACTGCCTTTAAAGATGAGATGATCGAGGCCAACCGGCAGATAGAGTGGTTTCCCGAGGAGGTCGGCAGCCGCCGTTTCGGCGAATGGCTGGAAAACAATATCGACTGGGCGTTGTCGCGCGAGAGATACTGGGGCACGCCGTTGCCGGTCTGGATCTGCGAGGATTGCGGGAAGCAATTTTGCATCGGCTCGATAGAGGAGCTACGACAGATGGCCACCGATCTGCCTGAGCAGCTTGATCTTCATCGACCGTATGTGGATCGCATTCAGTTGAAGTGTCTTGAGTGCGGCAAAGCGATGATCCGCACGCCCGAGGTTATCGATGCCTGGTTTGATTCCGGCTCCATGCCTTATGGGCAGGTGCATTACCCGTTTGAGCACAAGACTGATTTCGAGGATAGATATTTCCCCGCAGAGTTCATTGCGGAGGGGCTGGATCAGACCCGCGGATGGTTTTACTCGATGCTGGCTATTTCGGTATTTATATCCGGCCGTTCAAGCTATAAAAGGTGTGTAGTCAACAACCTGATTCTCGATACCGAAGGCCGCAAAATGTCGAAACGATTGGGAAACGTTATAGAGCCCAATCAGCTCTTGAATGAATATGGGGCCGATGCGGTCAGATGGTACCTGATGAGTTCCTCTCAGATCTGGCTGCCAAAAAGGTTTGATAAAGAGGCTTTAGTGGACGTCGTCAGGCGATTCCTG
>CBDVBL010000305.1:0-3403 GCA_965372205.1 uncultured bacterium | reverse complement strand
TGCTGATTGGCCCTTATGAACAGCTATTTGTACGGAGCAAATGTGATTAACATTAGCATCCTTTTTTGCTTCAGTGATATTGCCGTCAAATTTAAAGTTATCTGTAACTATCATAGCAAGATTTTTTTTGTTTCTTTTCACAAGCCTTGACATATCACTCAGTTAAAACGGTTTCCGGGGAAATTTGAATGATGTCTCAATCCAGAGTACGATAATTCGGGGCCTCCTTGATTATCTTGACATCATGGGGATGACTTTCCCGCAAGCCAGCCCCTGTGATCTGTACGAATTTCGCAGTCTTTTTAAATGTAGGTATATCTTTTGCCCCACAGATCCCCATACCAGCCCTCAGGCCTCCCATTAATTGATAAACTGAATCGGCTAATGGGCCTTTGTGAGGCACCCTGCCCACCACGCCCTCCGGAACCATTTTCCCGGATTCGGTGTCCTGGAAATATCTATCCGCACTCCCTTTTTTCATGGATTCCACCGAACCCATGCCGCGATAGACCTTATAGGATCGTCCCTCAAACAGCATAGCCTCGCCCGGCGATTCGTCGGTGCCGGCCAGAAGC
Source organism: uncultured bacterium (assembly GCA_965372205.1). Lineage (GTDB taxonomy): Bacteria > Zixibacteria > MSB-5A5 > UBA10806 > UBA10806 > CBDVBL01. The sequence goes on along the minus strand of CBDVBL010000305.1, from coordinate 2,828 downwards.
GAACCGATCATAACCGAATCTGCCCCGGCCGCCAGAGCCTTGGCTACATCGCCTGAATATTTAATACCACCATCGGCGATCAGCGGAATATTGCTCTTTTCACATGCCCTGGTACTCTCCATGATTGCCGTGATCTGCGGCATCCCGGCGCCCGTGACCACTCGAGTTGTACAGATCGAGCCCGGCCCTACGCCTATTTTCACGGCATCGACACCGGCGGCAATCAAATCGGATGCGCCCTCGAAGCTGGCCACATTACCGCCTATCAATTCACATCCCGGAAATTCCTTTTTCATGCGTTCAACAGATTTCAAAACACCTTCCGAATGACCGTGAGACGAATCGATCGTGATTATGTCTACACCCGCCTTTATCAACTCGGCTGCCCGCTCCACCATATCGCCCACGACTCCAACCGCAGCTCCTACCCTCAGTCTGCCTCTCTCGTCTTTGCAGGCATTGGGGTATTGGATTCGCTTCATAATATCCTTAACGGTGATCATACCCTTGAGATTCCGCTTGGGATCCACAACGAGGAGTTTTTCAATTCGATGCTTATGCAAGAGTTCCTTGGCTTCTTCGAGATCCGTCCCCTCGGGCACAGTGATAAGGTTCTTCTTTGTCATCACTTCATCTATTTGAACCGTGGGATCCCGATGAAAGCGCAGGTCGCGATTGGTGAGAATTCCAACAAGTTTTCCGTTCCTGGTAATAGGGATTCCGGAGATCGAGAATTTCTTCATGGTCTCCAGAGCAGCGCCGATTGAATTGTCAGGAGACAGGGTGATCGGATCAACTATCATGCCCGATTCCGAACGTTTGACTTTATCCACCTCGGACGCCTGTTCCTCGATAGAAAAGTTTTTGTGAATCATGCCTATTCCGCCCTGGCGTGCTATCGCAATGGCCATCGCGGATTCAGTCACAGTATCCATGGCCGACGAAACCAACGGGATATTCAGAGCGATTGCATTGGTCAATCTGGTCTTAAGATCGATCTGGCCCGGCAGGATTGATGATTTTGCAGGCACCAGAAGAACGTCATCAAATGTCAGTGCCAGTTTCATGGTATCCATTGCAATACCCCCTCTCACTAATAAAAAACAAACCGCCGGAGGAAGGCGGATGTTTCCATCTCATAGCGTTCGATAAGAATCTATCAATTAGCGCTTTCATCTGTCCAGATTAATATCCTCGCGCAACTGTCACAGGCAAAGATCTTATCGCCGCGTCGAATCTCCTGTATTCGCTGTGGAGGAATCTGTCTAAAACAGCCGCCGCATGCCTTTTTGCGGATCGGCACAACCACCATGCCGCCTTTGCCCTTGCGGACACGCTCATAAATGCCAATCACCTGCCGATTTATATCTTTTGCGATGTTTGTGCGCAGTGCCATTTTCTCATCGATCTTGGCCTCAAGTGTCGACGCTTGCGCTTTAAGCATCTTGAGTTGCTCGGTGTTCGCAGCCTGAACCTCCTGCAGACGCTTCTTCATTTCGGTCAGTTTCTCCTGATATTCATCGGTTTGAGCCATCAGAGTAAGCACTTGCTCTTCTTTGTCAGAGATCTCACGTCTTTTCGAATCTATTTCGGCCGTCAGAGCATCATATTCCTTATTCGTTTTAATTATCATCATCTGCTTTTGAAATTTCTCCAGCTCCCGTTTGTCTGTCTCAATTTCCAGCTCCAGTAATTTCTGGTTCTTCTCGCCTTCCAGCATCGCGGCTCCATCATCTGCAATCGTTTGATCCAGATCGGTCAGTTCCTCTTCCAGGTTTTGAATCATCTCCGGCAAGTAGATTTTGGATCGCTCCAATTCCCCGAGCTGGTCATCTATCTCCTGAAGGTCCAGAAGCAACGATAGATCTTTCTGCAATTCCTCCTCCAGTCCGGAATTAAAAAATGCGCCGGATTCCGGCGCATACGTCATTTTTCTTTTTCGTTTTCGAACTGCAACCGATCATTGAAAGCAGCCCGAGGAGTTCAGGCAATTTGGCTTCCCCAATCGGATTTTCTAACTTGCCTTCAATCATATTTTCAATGGTGGGCAATACTGGATTTGAACCAGTGACCTTTCGGATGTGAACCGAACGCTCTAACCAACTGAGCTAATCACCCACGGCAACCAATCTCCAGATGGGCCCACCAGGACTCGAACCTGGGACCCACTGATTATGAGTCAGTTGCTCTAACCAGCTGAGCTATGGGCCCAACCATTATAGCTACATATAATATTCTCCTTATATTTGCATGTCAAGCTATTTTGCGTCATTATTGTCTTTGCATTTTTTAAGGAAAACGGCGTTCGCCGATATGAGGTTTCTTTCGGGTTAATTCTGAAGAGCAAGTAGTTTTCGTTTAAGCAGGGTTCGGCCACGGGAGAGGCGCGAACGAACCGTGCCCAAAGGGCAGCCCAGATGCATGGCTATATCCTGATAAGGCAATCCCCTTAAATCGGCCAGGATAATCATCATCCGATATTCTCCGGGCAGAGAATTTATCGCCTTTTTAACGTGGTCGCTGACAAAGTATTCTAAGAGCTTATCGTCATCCACCAGATTATAGTCTTGGACTTGTTCATCCGCGTTTGATTCATCGGGGCAAGTATCCTGATTAAGCTCCTGATGGATGGGCTTTCTTTTCGTCTTATGGTAATGATTAATAAACGTATTGGTCATGATGCGAATAAGCCAGGCCAGACAGTTGGTGCCCCTGCGGAACATATCGAAATTTCGATAGGCTCGAAGGTAAGTCTCCTGCACGAGATCCTCGGAGAAAACCGTTTCTTTTGTGAGACCCCTGGCCAATCCATAGAGATAATCGAGGTG
>CBDVBL010000304.1:0-3444 GCA_965372205.1 uncultured bacterium | reverse complement strand
ATCGTCATGATGCTGGATTTTATTGAAAGATCCATGATTGCAGATTCTTCGGATGATTTCATCTTAACCCTGACCGAATTTCGCAGAGGAATTGATGAAAACAGGAAATCGACTATTATGACGACCGCGGACACCTTATCAGGTTACGAATTAATTTTCACTCTCTCGAACTCCACTATAATTCGGAACGCTGCGATTTCTGCAAGAAAGATCGGCTGGGGCGGGGCGGTTAAGATAATCGAATCGCGTCCCGGCAATGAAGGCACCATTCTTGCCGAAACGTTGGTGAAGGCGGGAATATCTACGATGATTGCAGTTGATACTGTGCTGCCGGAGCTTATAAAAGGTTCAGGTGCGGTATTCCTCGGGGCTGACGCGGTGACACAAACCTATTTCGTCAACAAGATCGGCTCGCAGATGGCAATCGATTATGCGCGTCGTTACGATAAGCCGGTGTTCGTGGCGGCTGATATCGGCAAGTTCATATCGAATAGAAAATACAGGTTTGCTCCCGATGATAACCCGACTACGGAGATTACCGGGATTAAAAGACAGCGTCTCGAAATAGTGAATAGTTATTTTGAGAAAGTAAAGCCAGCCGGGAGATTTCATTATATCTGCGGGCAGGAAGCATTCTCTCCGGCAGGTGTTAAAAATATCTTGAAACATCAACCGTAGATTACTAAAATTCATATCAGAAGTATCGTTTAACTGAACCGTCACGGGGGGAGGTTTGCCATGACAACACGCTCGACAAGGATGATCATAAACCGCAGGCGATTTCTGCAGGCGAGCGGGGCGTGTATCGGTTGCAGCCTGATACCTATGAGTTCGCCGGTCTCAATCCCCTGGTTGCCAGGGTCCTCGGGTACAGCGAGCGCCTCCGAGACGGATCTCTCCTTTAAGCACGAAGCGGAATTCTACAAGAAGCTGGAGGAGCGCGAGATAGAATGTGAGCTCTGTCCCCGTAAGTGTCCGGTGGGGGATAAGGAGCGAGGATATTGCGGGGTCAGGGAGAATATGGATGGAAGCTATTATACGCTTGTTTACGGCAATCCCTGCTCGGCCAATATAGATCCTATCGAGAAAAAACCGTTATTTCACTTTCTGCCGGGCAGCTACGCATTCTCAATAGCGACGGCCGGCTGCAATCTCAACTGCAAATTCTGCCAGAACTGGCAGATCTCGCAATTCCGCCCGGAGCAGATAAGAAGCATGGATCTTTCTCCGTCCGATATTGCGGATCAGGCATCCCGGTACGATTGCAGGTCGATTGCCTATACTTATTCCGAGCCGGTCATTTTCTACGAATACATGAGAGATTGCGCCATAGCGGGAAACGAGAAGAAGATCGATTCCGTGATGATATCTGCCGGCTATATACAACCCGAACCGCTCGAAAAGCTCCTGCCGCATCTGGCGGCCGTGAAGATAGACTTGAAAGCCTTCAGAGAGAAATATTATTCCGAAATCTGTACCGGAAAACTAAAACCGGTCCTGGACACACTTCTAATTTTGAAGAAATCCGGCATCTGGCTCGAGATAGTATATTTGATGGTGCCGACCTTAAATGATGACCCGGCGGAGATTCGGGATCTCTGCCGGTGGATAATGAATGAGCTGGGTCCCGATGTCCCGATTCATTTTACACGGTTTCACCCTCATTATCTACTGACAAATCTGCCGGCGACACCGGTGAAGAGCCTGGAAACGGCTCATGAGATCGCGGGGGAGGCGGGGATTAATTTCCCGTATATAGGCAACGTGTATGGCCACGATGCGGAAAACACTTATTGCCCGGGATGCGGGAAGATAATAATCAAAAGGCGCGGCTATCAGATTGAAAACATTTCCCTGGAAAAGGGAGCCTGCAATCATTGCAAGCGAATCATTCCCGGCGTCTGGTCGTGACCGTTAATTCCTCACGTTCCGCCGACGCGGTTTTCCTCGGTCTCTGCTCCCTGGCCACCCAGACCGTATTTATAAGATTTATTTTATCATCTCAGATAGGCGGCGAGCTATACGCCGCCATAGCGATCGGCTGCTGGATCGGATGGGTAGGTTTCGGCTCTCTAATGGGGCACAGATTGCCCCGGCATGGACGACGGTTGATCTGGCTCTTCTCGTCGCTTATGAAAATGCCTCTGGCCTTTTTGATATTTTTATATCCGGGTTTCTTTACCGGGGTTCTGGATCCCTTGAGATTCCTGCCGCTGGCCATATTCGGCATGGCGCCGACGGGTATCCTCTATGGTCTTCTATTCCCGCTTCTGATAGGGCCTGAAACGAGGGTATCTCATATCTATAGAAACGAGGCTATCGGCGGTCTGATTGGAGGTCTTTCGGCATCGTTGTGGGTTATCCTCGGATCGGGCGATTTCGGGCTTCTACTCGTGTTGTCTATGATCGAGTTTTCAAGGTTCCTCTCCCGCAAAAAAACCTTGCTGATTCTCGGGACTGTTGGCCTTCTTCTCGCTGTTACATTTAATCCCTATCTTGATCGTGCCGCCTTGAATATCAGGTGGCCCGCTTTTAAAGCCATAGATGTTGCCCATGGTCCTTCGGGCAGGTGGTCGTTTCTGGCGCGCGGCGACCAGTTGACCGTTATGCATAATGGCCGGCAGATGGGGGTCATTCCCGACAGAGCATCGTCTGAGGAAGCGCTGCTCTGGCCGTTTTTGTTCTACCCCGACGCTGAAGATATTTTACTTATCGGATATGAGGGCATCCAGATTACCGGGTATCTGCCGGCGGGGGTGAAGCCTCTGATGTTGCATGGCGATAGAGCATATACAAGACTGAAAATTCCTGACCTATCGCAGTTCGAAATAGGAGATCCTCTCTCGTGGACAGCGCAGCGTCGATTTGATATCGTATCGGTTCTGCTTCAGGGCGCCGGCAGCCTCTATGATTACAGGATGGAAACAGATCTCTTTTTTGAGCGCTGCGAAGGTTTCTTAAACGACGATGGTATGCTATACGTCAGCACCATCTCCGATGAGAATTATCTGGCGCCCGCTCTGGCAGATTACTTGTCGTCCCTCAAGAACACCCTGGCCGCTTCTTTCGATTCGGTTGTGGTTATTCCAGGGGCGCGAGCAGGCTTTGTCTGTTTCAATGATCCGGGGCGGCGAGCGGAATCGGGTGATCCATATGCGGGATTTCGACAATTAAACATTGAATCGCCATATTTCAATCTGCCATTGATCGTTAACAGGCTGGCAGAGTTTCGCATTTCAAATCTCGAGAATGCGCTGGATGAAAATGCGCACCCAAATGGCGTGCTGAAGCCGATGTCTGTTCTTCACTACCTGAGCTGGCAAGGATCGGTATTCGGGGCGGCCGGATCGGTATTCGATATTTACGCACGCCCGTATGTTTTGATTGTATTTTTATTATTGATAATCGTTCCCTTATTATTGGCGGCATTAAGGCGGCTTCGAT
>CBDVBL010000303.1:0-3454 GCA_965372205.1 uncultured bacterium | reverse complement strand
TGGATCTGCCATTCTGGTTACTTAGCGCCGCTTAGTAACTACTGATACTATTTCAAAAACTTTCCGTTCTTAAAGAACAGCTGGCCGTCGGCGTAGAGGGCGCCATGCTTGCGCAGGTCGCACACCATGTCCCAGTGCAAACCCGATTGATTTTTGCTGCCGCTTTCGGGGTAAGCCTGCCCCAACGCCATGTGCATTGTGCCGCCGATTTTCTCATCGAAAAGCGTGTTGCGTGTAAACTGCTTGATACCGAAATTGGTGCCGATAGCCAACTCGCCCACGAAACGCGCGCCCCTGTCCATATCGATCATGGCGTTAAGGTATTTCTCGCCCTTGGCGGCTGTAGCCTTCACGACCCTGCCGTTTTTGAACTCGAGATAAACGTCGTCGACTTCGCGGCCGTGATAGACAGCCGGAAATGAGAACCGTATATGACCGTTGGCCGAATTCTCCACCGGTCCGGTGAAAACCTCGCCGTCGGGGAAATTATTGGCGCCGTCGCAGTTTATCCACTTTCGCCCGGCAACGTTGAACGTGAGATCGGTATCCGGAGCTGCTATCCGGATCTTCTTTCTGCGGGATAAATATCTTATCAGGCGGGCGTTGTATTTCGAGAGTTTTTTCCATTCGGCGACAGGATCTTTTTTATCCAGCCTGCAGGCGGCGAAAACGAAATCCTCATAATCGACCAGGGACATCCCCGCATCCTGGGCCGCAGCCGCCGTGGGGTAGAGACATCCCACCCAGAAAAATTCTCCCCTGGCCGTCCGGGCCATATATTTCTTCATCAAGGGCGCCGCCGCTTTCTGGGCTACCGCCTGTTTTTTTGGATCGATATTGGTCAGCTCCCTGGTGTTGAAGCTGGACATGATCGAAACTAAAGCATCGGCCCTGTTCACCTCGAACTTCTGCAGAGGGGTGATATACTTAAGCTGTTTCTCGGACGAGTGTTTAAAATAGATCTCCTCCAGCCCCTCCACTATAACGCGAGTGTAAGGGTGCGCTCCCGTATGTAGCGCCTTTTTGTAAAGCACTTTTATCAGTGGTGTCGCCAGCGCCGTGCCGCGTATGCCAATGAGCTGGTCTTTTTTCAATTTTATACAATATTTGAGCAAAACATCGGCATACTTTTCAATTCTCGGATCCTTCATTTTTCACCCTCTCTGAATAATTGATCGCACCATCTTACATAAATATAATACAAAGATCATCATCAGTTAAAGGACTTTTCTAAAAAAAGAAAACGCATTTTAATTTTCATTCTCCTGGAGTCTTTCAAGTCTGACGTACAGAATCTCAAGCCGACTATACAGGTTGTCTCGTTGTTCGAGTAAGGCGGAAAGCCTCTCCCAATCAGACGATGATTCCAGGCTTTTTATCACTGTTTCCAGGTCTGATATTTTCCCTTCGATTTTGCTGATCTCGGCTTTTGCTTTTCTAACGATCTGCGGATTGACTCTTCGTTTTCTTCTCTTACGCGATGGCGCCGGAGTTTTAGGTGATCTGGGCGCCGAGCTTGCGTCTTCTGTCCTGGCCAGTATTTTTTGGCGGTAATCTGAATAATCTCCAAGATATATCCGGAGGGAACCGTTTTCTATAGCGAAAATCTTTTCGACCAGGCCGTTTAAGAACTCCCTGTCGTGCGAAACGCAGAGAATGGTTCCTCGATAATCGGTCAGCGCCACCTCCAGAGCCTCACGCGATTGTATATCGAGATGGTTGGTCGGTTCGTCCAGCACGAGAAAGTTCGGCTCGGTCGCAAGCAGGCGAGCGAGAACCAGCCTGGATTGTTCGCCGCCGGAAAAAGAATCGATGCGCCTGAGAACATCCTCACCTCTAAAAAGAAATCGAGCCAGATAACTTCTTATCTGAGGTTCGTTCCACTCGGGCATGATCGTGCGGATGGTGGAAAGTGGATCCGATTTCTTATCCAGGTTTTCGGTCAACTGGTCGTAATATCCAACAGTTAATCTCTTGCCGAGTTCGATCCGCCCCGATACCGGCTCCAGTTCGCCCAGAATGAGTTTAATTATGGTCGTCTTCCCTGATCCGTTGGGACCGAAAAGGCCTATTCGATCACCACGCTCTATTATGAAATTGAAATCCTGCAGGAAAGGATTGCTGTCATAGGAGAAGAATGCCCTGTCACACCTGACAACGATCCTTGTCGATCTAACAACATCTGCAAAGCGTAAGGCCGCAGCAGCATCCTCCGACGGTGGCTTTCTGAGCCGCTCCATTTTCCCCAGCATCTTCCGCCGCGATTTTGCCTGCTTGGTTTTCTGACCTGCGATATTACGCCTGATAAAATCCTCGGTTCTGACTATAAATTCCTTTTGTGCTTCGTATTGCTTCAAAGCGGATGAAAGCCTCTTTTCCCGTTCTATCAGGTAGCTGTCATAACCGCCGGCATAGACCATGATCTTGCCCGCCACCATCTCCCAGATGGTTGTGGCGGTGCTTCTGATGAAAGCCCGGTCGTGTGATACATAGATCACGCCACCATCGGATGAATTGAGAAAAGATTCCAGAAACTCCAGTCCGGAAATATCGAGATGATTGGTTGGCTCATCCAGTAGCATCAGATCGGGCGAACTGATAAGCAATCTAGCCAGGGCGGCGCGGTTGCGCATCCCGCCGGAAAGCTCGGTGAGTTTCATTTCATGTTCTTCCGAATCGAAACCGAGACCGGTGAGGATCTCTCTGGCCATCGATTCTATTTGATATCCCCCGAGTTCCTCGAACCGGCTCTGCAGTCGGCCCAGCTCACCGAGCAGATTCTTGTTGCCATGATCCTCCGAAAGGGCGCTGTGGATCTCGCGGAGGCGGTGTTTCATCTTTACAAGATCCTCAAGACCGTCTGCTGCATATTCGAGTAAATTGCCGGTATCCGAAACATGTACTTCCTGGGGCAGGTAGCCGCGTTTAACTGAGTTCGGAATCTCCAGGATGCCTGTATCGCGCTTGAGCTTGCCGGCCAGTATCTCCAGCAGTGTTGTTTTACCGGTTCCGTTGGCGCCCAGGAGGGCTATCTTATCTCCCGTTTTGACGGCTCCCGATGCCCCTTCCAGAACCGATACGGGCGGATACGATTTATGGATAGATGAAAATCCGGCAAGAATCATGGATCCCGCATCCCCTCTTTTTTTCTTCCGGCTTCAAACCATTTCATGAATGCAATTATAAATATCGAGATTGTAATTTCCAATGAATAAAAGATAGGAAACTGCCCTGGCGGTATCACCTCGATAAAATATATGGCAGGATTTCTCGCTACTGGAATTATTTGTCTTCGACCGGAACGCAGGCTTCAGTCGGGCAAACCTCGGCACAATCACCGCAGTCGGTGCATTTGGAAGGATCGATTATATATTTGGGATCACCGGCCGTAATAGCTTCCTCGGGACATTCCGGCAGGCAGACCCCGCATTCTATGCATTCATCGAGGATTACG
>CBDVBL010000302.1:0-3468 GCA_965372205.1 uncultured bacterium | reverse complement strand
CGCCCGAGAGACCACTTTCGGCAACCGCGGCGTTGATCTCCCTGACGAAATCGACCACGGCCGCCAGCGAGGGTGAAATATTCAGATCGTCATCGAGGCCCGCTTCGAAGCTTTTCACGGCCTTGTCGGTCGCCGATTTAACCGCGTTGTTATTGGCGCCACTAACGGCGTCCTCCACGGTGGATTTGAAATCCCTGAGACGCGTGATGGCTGCCTTGGCCGCCTCCAGGCCCTCCATTGTAAAATTCAACTGCTGACGATAATGTGTAGCCATTAGAACATATCTGATGGCCAGAGGATTATGTCCCTGGTTGACCAGATCTTCAACCGTGAAATAATTACCCTCGGATTTAGCCATTTTCTTACTTTCAACGATGAGATGCGCGTTATGGAGCCAGTAGTTTACGAATTTCTCTCCTGTAGCACCCACCGATTGGGCTATTTCATTCTCGTGATGGGGAAATATATTATCCACGCCGCCGGTATGGATATCGAACTGTTCACCGAGATATTTCATGGACATTGCCGAGCACTCGATATGCCATCCGGGGCGGCCTTTGCCCAGGGGAGTCTCCCAGAAAACCGCACCATCACTCTCGGTCCAGCCTTTCCAGAGGGCGAAATCCGATGCCGATTCCTTCTCGTACTCATCCGAACTGACTCTTGCCCCGGCCTTGAGACCGTCGAGTTTCATACGGGATAAACCTCCGTACCCCGGGAATGTCGAAATTTTGAAGTAAATGGAATTACCCGATTTATAGGCATGCCCTCGATCCATGAGTTTCTGAACCAATTCTACCATTTCATCTATATGCTCCGTGGCCGCCGGATAATATTCGGCTCTTTGAATATTCAGCCTGTCGATATCGTTAAAGAACATATCCTTATATTTCCTGGTATGTTCAGCGAGGGAGATCCCGGCCGCATTGGAATCGCGAATCGTTTTATCGTCGATATCGGTCAGGTTCATAACCTGGGTAACCTTGAATCCTTTGTATATCAGATATCGTCTCAGGAGATCTTCAAACATATAAGCCCTGAAATTGCCTACATGCGCCGGTGCATACACTGTCGGCCCGCAGGTATACATTTTCACCACGCCCGGCTCAATCGGAGTGAACTCCTCCAGTCTCCGAGTCATGGTATTGTAAAATCTCAACGACATCGTCGAATCCTTCCGCAAGAATCAGTTACTTCATACAATATTAATCGAAAAAACATCGTCGGGGTTTAGCAGGTTTCTTTAGTTTATCTGTCGGTCAGAGATTCAACAGTTTTGGAATCGAGCTTCTTTATGACCTCGACTATCAGCTTCACCAGGTTTTCGAAGTCTCCTTTATGTATGATTCCGGTATGGCTATGGATATAGCGGGTTGCGATTCCCATATAGATGCAGGGCACTCCTCCCCGGCTGATATGGATTCTGCCGCCGTCGGTGCCGCCTCTGTCGAGGGCTGCAAGGTGGAATGCTATATTTTTTTCGGTGGCGGTATCAATTACCAGATCGCGAAGCTTTCTATTCGGGATCATGGAACCGTCGTAAACGGTTATAGACGGTCCTGCGCCCAGCTTGGCTGAAGATCCCCTGGGCGCATCAGGCCCATCGGCGGCCAGTGATACATCCGCCACAAACGCAACGTCGGGATCGACTACGTGGGCGGCGGTATTGGCGCCGCGCAGTCCCACTTCCTCCTGCACCGTGCCGACTCCGAAGACCGTATTGGGATGTTTGACGTCGGCGAGCTCATTGATTACGGCCACTGCAACGGCGGCGCCGATTCTATCATCGAAAGCCTTGTTCATATATAAATCCTGGTTGCCCATCACCCGGAATCTGGAATCGGGTACAATCGGATCGCCCGGCCTGACTCCCAGGGATTGAACGTCGAAACCGTCACAAACTCCGACATCGATAAACATCTCCTTGATTTCCTGAACCTTTTTCTTTTCATCATCCTTTAGAATATGGGGCGGTTTCGAACCAATAATACCCGGGATATCGCCTTTCGATGTTTTAACAATTACTCTTTGCGAAAGAGCCACGTGGCCCCACCAACCCCCGAGCGGCAAGAACTTGATATAACCATCCGGCGTGACCTCTTTAACGATGAACCCGATTTCGTCTATATGTCCGGCAACCATCACCCGCGGCCTGTCTGATGAGCCTTTCTTTCTTGCAATCAAGCTGCCCAGTTTGTCGTAGGTAATCTCATCGGCCCCTTTGAAGTGGCGTTTCATAACCGCAACGGCTTCCTCCTCGAATCCCGATATGCCGTGGGCGTCAGTAAGTTCCTGAAGCAGTTTCTTATATTTACTCAACATTCCTCCCCTTTATTCCAGGATAATTTTCCCGAGTTCATGAAGACTATGAACCGTCCTGTATGGTTCAACGGGATCGCTATAATCCCGCCTCTCATCGAATTTTAAAATCGCTTTTATCCCGACCGCTTGCGGTCCGGCAACATCCTCTATCAACCGATCGCCTACAAAAACGGTTCTCTCCGATTGAGATCCGGTCAAAGAAAGCGCCTTAAGATAAATCTCCTTATTGGGCTTGCGGATCATTACATCGGATGAAAATATGGTGAAATCGAATTGATCCAATATGCCGAATCTTTGCATCTCATCGCGATGGAATTTTGCCGGGAATATAGAGTTAGATATAAGGCCGATTTTCAGATCGGCATTCTTCAATTCCGATAAAAGCTCGACGGCACCCGGAACGAGAGCGATCTGATCGGTTGTCGGTTCATAGTAGGAATCGACGAATTTCGCGGGAAGGCCATCACTGATCTCAACGCCGAGATCCGAAAGAACAATGGAAATAATCTCGAGCAGATCGACCTCGGCCAGATCCTCGCTATGCGCCCGAATCGCATCATCCAATACCTGAAGCAGCCGCGCCTTGATTTTCTCCGGGGGAATCTCTGCACCTGAGAGCTTTTTTAGAACGGGTGCGGCATTCCGGCATCCCCGAAGCGCCAGTTCCTTCCATGAATATTCATTTTCGTAGATTATTAGCGTTCCGCCGAGATCGAATAAGGCAGCATCAAATTTCAAACTCTTTTTCCTTTCTCGAAATCCTCCAGTGCGATCTGAGCTATTCGGTCCAGAAGCTCCGGAAAATCGATACCGGCGGCTTTGGCGGCTTTTGGAACGAGCGAGGTTTGAGTCATGCCCGGCAGGGTGTTGGCCTCCAGAAAATAGAATTCACCTTCAGTGGACATTCTGAAATCTATTCGGGCATAGCCTCTGCATCCAAGCGCCTTAAATGCCAACAGTCCCAGCTTCTGGATATTTTTCGTTTCATCCTCCGTAATGGGCGCCGGCACAATCTTATCGGCCAGGCCGGGAGTGTATTTGTGATGGTAATCGTAGAAGCCATCTATGGGTTTAACCTCGGCAACCGGCAATACTTCGTCACCCAGAATGCTCACCGTCAGCTCTCGCCCCGCAATAAATTTTTCA
>CBDVBL010000301.1:0-3484 GCA_965372205.1 uncultured bacterium | reverse complement strand
TTTTTACAGATTATGCAACAATAATTTATGGAATATGGAATCTTCTTCTGGCGTGCCTGGCTTTGCCGTGCCTATAGGAATCTTATACCAGAAGTAGGGCAGGAGTCCCCGACTTCTGCCACTTTTATAGGCAGGTCTCGGAGAGACCTGCCCTACAGACTGTGGGGAGCAAGCTCCTCACCTACATCTGGATTCCAGATCAAGTCCGGAATGACAGCGCGCCCGGGTGTAGGGGCGTCTTACAGATCCGTAGGAAATTGAGATTCGCCCGAGGGCGTACGGCAGTACGCCCCTACGTCGGTGGCTACACCCGCAGCGAATCAATCGCTTTCTTATAATCACTTGACCCAAATATGTAATTCCCGGCGACGATCAGTGTGGCGCCGTTTGAGGCCGCAGTCTTGACGGTTTGATCGTTTAAGCCGCCGTCGACCTCGATCTCGTATTTAAAGCCGTTTTCCTGCTTCAGCCTGGCCGCTTCAGCTATGGTAGGAATGGTCGATTCTATGAATTCCTGCCCGCCGAACCCCGGATAGACGGTCATGATGAGCAGGATATCGATCATATCCAGGTAGTCTGAAATCGCATCGAGTTTTGTATCCGGTTTGATGCTTGCGCCAAACGAAATATCGAAGCTTTTGACAATCTCGAAAAGATCAGGAATAGGCGTCGTTACCTCCGAGTGCACCGTGATATTATCGGTTCCCGCTTTTGCGAATCTCTCTATAAAAACCTGTGGATTATCGATCATCAAATGAACATCCAGGGGAAGATCGGTAATCCTGTCTATGGCCTTTACTAAAGCCGGGCCGTAGGTCAGATTGGGCACGAAATGACCGTCCATGATATCGATATGAATCATGTCGGCGCCGGCATCCTCTATTCTCTTGATCTCGTCTTCAAGATGCAGGATATCAGCGGAGAGAATTGACGGTGCAACTTTTGTCTTTGCCACTATTACTCCAATATCGATATAGTGAGATCGACCACGCTCCATTTACCGACGAGATCACCATCGGGAATAGACTGACCGATCACGGTTTCGGGCAGGAGGTCATTGTTCACTTCGATAGTTAGCTCCCCGATTAGAAGATAATTTTCCTCTGCCAGGATTCTTGCTTGTTCAAGATCGAGACTGACGAAATCGGGGACTGCTATCATAACACCTGTTTCTCTACGGTTAACCAGGAGCTCCACCTCGGCGTTGAGCTTCATTATGGTGCCTTCGCCGGGAACGGAGGCCAGGATCACTCCATCAGGTTTGATTTCATTCATCAGCCAGACGATTGCGCCCGGCTGTAATCCCTCATTCTCCAGTAGAAAACGTGCTTCCCGCAATGAGAATCCCTCCAACCGCGGTACCGTTGCCGATGCCGATCCCTTGCTGATGGTCAGTATAACCCTGCGTCCCTTTTTGACTATGGTCCCACCTTCGGGTCTCTGGTTTATCACCGTGCCTTTAGGTCTGTCAGAATCGAATTCTTCGTTACCCGTAATGGTACCCAATCCAATCTCATTTAGTCTGGCCTCGGCAGCCCGCAGGGACAGATTGATGACATCGGGAACCCTGGCCTCGGAACCTTCTTTAACCATCAGCGGCATAATTATGAATTCCAATATCAATGCCAGGAAGAGCATTCCCGCGAAGAAAACTCCCAGCGTTATACCGGTTCCTATCGCAGTTTCTTTCTTGATCTTAAATCGCAATGCCTTTTCTCAATCTGGCGAATCCGCCGCCGCCGATGCCATGTTTATGCGGCCAGCTTCTATAGACTCCGATATCCGATTTAAACGGTTCAAGCAGAGAAGAGTTTCCATCCTCAAGATTAAACTGCGAATGCGATCTCAAAAATTCCTCGAGCACTTCCTCTATTTCCTCCGGTTCGGTGGTGCAGGTGGAGTAAACCAGACAACCGTCATCTGTAAGGTGCGATGACGCTTTCTTGAGCATCTTGAGTTGAAGTTCTGAAAGCCTCCTGATATCCTCTTCGCTCTTATTCCACTTCAGATCCACATTGTTCGACAACGTTCCCAATCCACTGCATGGAACATCAAGCAGAATATATCTGAATTTCCGTGTCGTTGCAAATTCAAAAAGATCGGTTTCGATAATCTCGATATTTGAAAATCCAATTCTTGCGATATTCTGTCTTATTTTGCCGATGCGCCCGGGATCTATATCAATTGAGACTACTTTCCCGCAGGTGCCGACACGGTCAGCCAGGGCGATCGTTTTCCCCCCCGGGGCGGAACAGAGGTCCAGTACCGTTTCACCCGGCGGCGGATCAAGCACACACAAAGGCAAACCCTGCGATTCATCCTGAACGTTGAGATAGCCTTCGGTGAAGAGCGACGATCTCAGGACGGCACCGGCATTCTCGGTGGTTATGAAATCTGGCAGGAAGCGACCGGCCTCTACCTTTATCCCATCTGTTTTGAGTTTTTCAATTGCTGATTTGCGGTCGGTTCTTTGTGTAATGATTTTAAAAGACGTCTTTGGCCTGGAATTATTGGCGATTAGAATTTTTTCGGTTTCCCGGAAACCAAACCGGTTATGCCATCTCCGGATCAGCCATTCGGGATGGGAATGGAATGTAGCCAGGTAAGCGACTGGATCGGTTTCGGGATCGGGATACTTAATTGTTGATCGCTCTCTCAAGAAAGTCCTCAAAATGGCATTTACGAATCCAGCATCATCTTTCGTTGATTCATTGCGTACGATATTAACAGTATCATCCACGGCGGCGTAATCGGGGATACCCGTCGTTTGCGTCAATTGATAGAGACCTATGCGGATTGCCGCCAGGACCTCCGGCTTCTGGCTCGAGAGAGGGGCCTTGATAAATTTCTGAGCAAGGTAATCCAGCTTCTTAAGATACCGGATCGTGCCCATGGTCAGCTCCCAGATCAATCCCAGATCGGCCCGGGAGATATCGGGTGTAACCAGAAAATCTAATATAGATTCAGGATTTTTGCCTGATCTCTGGTATTCCAGAATTGATTTCCAGGCCAGGTGACGAGATATAGATGAGACCTTGCTCACACCAGATCAAGGGGCTCTATCAAACGTTCCCCCAACTTCTGAAATTGACTTTCCCGGTGAATGGTCAGCGGCTTGACGAATTCTGCATCTATCCCAAGACCGAAAATTAATATTTCCTCCGGTTTCAGATGACCGTCGGGCGTTTGCGAGATGTCTACGATCAATCGATCGTCGGCATTTTCCAGTTTTTCGATATATTTTCCTGCGTCAATCTCTATTACAGTATCCTTTTTCGTTCTGGTCACAATGAGAGATCTTTCAGATGCAATGTTCATTAGCTTTTCGGTGTCGTAAGGATGGTTATCAATGACGGGTATCTCGTATCGAGCCAGGTTCAACTGTTTGGTCAGAGATGCCCTCTTGGTGAAATAGTGCTTATGGCCGATGATCTTCAGAGATGAAGGCAGGCAGACAATTACCCAGCAAGTGGCACCATTCGAG
>CBDVBL010000300.1:0-3488 GCA_965372205.1 uncultured bacterium | reverse complement strand
CTTTCCTACTGGCCATCTCAGTGCATGAGAGCGCCCATGCCTATGTAGCATACAGGCTGGGCGATCCCACGGCAAAGAATCTGGGCAGGGTGACGTTAAATCCTATTCCCCATATAGATATTTTCGGATTCATAGCTTTGTTTATCGTGCATTTCGGGTGGGCCAAGCCCGTACCGGTAAACCCGGCCAACTTAAAAGAGCCGATTAGAGACGGTCTCTGGATTTCACTCGCAGGCCCTGCATCGAATTTAATACTGGCCATTCTGTCGGCGATTGTATTTCGTATGCTGGTTCCCTTTCTTGCTTATTCTGATGGGGGAATCTTCGTGCTGCGCATGATTCAATTCTCCGTGGCATTGAATATAGTCTTGATGGTTTTCAACCTCTTTCCGTTGCCGCCGCTGGACGGTTTCCATATTCTCGAGGGTCTGGTATCATACGAGACCTACGTCAAGCTTCAACAGCTTCAATCTATGGGCCCCATGCTCTTGCTTGGCCTTATATTCCTGGGCAGTTTCACCGGGTTTAATATTTTTTCCATCGTTTTCACACCTATAGTCAGGGGTCTCGGAGGATTTCTTATTGGCATGCCTATCGGATGGTAATAGCGAATTGGAATGTCGCCTTCTCAGGATGGTACCCATAATTCTGTTTCTTGGTTTGTTGTCGTGCAATGGCCCCCGACAAGATCAGCCTCTTAATCCCAGGATACTGTTTTCCACCGGCTCGAAGTTTTTGCATGAGGCATCAACCCTGGCGATTAAAGGATCAATCGAATTTAGAAGCGGCGTTGCGATAGAGTCGGGTTCCTTCCAGCTCTTTCTAAACGGTCCCGATTCCCTGTCATTTTTAATTGAAGGACCGTTCAAGGTAGATCTGTTCCGACTGGTGATTGCCGACCATTATGCTTATGCGTATTCCAGGGACGACGGGAAATGGTTCAGGCTCAAAAGAGGCGATCTTCTGGATATCCCCGAATATGGAATAGAAAAACTGACACCATTCCTGCTGGGAATCTATATTTTCCCCCAGTATTATCTGCGGTTAGCAGATTCCGAAAACGCTTCGAACAGACTGATTTCACATTTTGATAACATGGATTTCTATATCGAATCCGGAGGCGCAAAACGATTTTTCATCTTGAGCCGCCGAAATGATGATATAATGGCTCTTTACTGCTGCAGGAAAGCTCATAAAGGAGGATATTACCTATCACAGGTAGAGATTTTTGATAGAACCGAAAGCTGGCGTATCCAGCTCGAGATCGATAAGATTCGAATAAACCCATCGATTCCAGCAAAACTCTGGCTCGGAAACTGGTAACATTCTATTATACTTCAGGTTAAGTCGAATGTTGCCTGCAAAAACACTTGACAAAATAGGTATTTTATTTATTTTGCTATTGAACCAAAAAATGTGGGAAAACTGCAGGATTTTGGCTTCAGAGGCATATTACGATTAAAGGGGATGAGCCGATAATCAGGAAAGCAGGGCGATTTCCATAGATTGCAATCTATGGAAGTGGAGGTTATTTTGAGATTCTTATTTACGATAAAATTTCTCACTATCGTGATTTTGGCGGGAGCTGTATTTGTATTGTATTCCAGCGCCGGCGCTCTAACCGAGAAAGAACAATGGCTCAAGGATAACGCCGCCAGCATCGAGATTCACCCTGTGGATCCGCCGGTGATTCTGGATCACGGCGGCCCCGATGGATACGGCTATTACTATATCGATTCCGAGGACGACGCCTACAACGCGCCGGAATTCGAATGGATCGATATCTCCGAATACGGCATCAATTTGAACATTGTCGAAGACGATCAAAATGTCGGTCCATTCTACATTGGATTCACGTTCAATTTCTATGGTAACGATTTTGATAGTTTCTATGTCTGCTCAAACGGCTGGGCATCGTTTACATCAACCGTCACCGGTTATTCTAATTTGCGGATCCCGTCCCTGGGTCAGCCGAATGACCTCCTGGCGGTATTCTGGGATGACCTGCGTCCTCGCTTAACCGGGCAAGCTTATTATTTCTCTAACGGGGCCGATACTTGTATAATCTCCTGGCATAATTTCGACCGGTATGATTCTGAGGGAAACGATTACACCTTCCAGATTATCCTCACGGCCGATGGTAATATCTATTTTGAGTATCTTTCCCTGACCGGCGTTCTAGATTCCCATACTATAGGAATTGAGAATTCTGATGGCAGCATCGGATTGCAGTATGTTTACAATACTTCCCGGGACGAGTCCGGCACCGCCATCTATTTCGGACTTGAGGGACCGGTCTTCGCCGAGCACGATGCAAATCCCGAAGCGTTTCTCAGGCCGCCCGAAATAGGCCAGGTAGGAGATCCATTCAGTGCCGAGGTTAGAATCACGAATGGCGGAAACAACACCGAAAGCTTCGCCGCTCGCTTTGTAATAAATCATGACGGAGAAGTCTATAACGAAACAGAGCAGGTCGTGGATCTTGATCCGGGATCGACAGCGGAAGTTACATTTCCTCCCTACGCCCCCGGCGAGGAGGGGATCTTTGAGCTGGTAGCTATAACCGAGCTTGTCGGAGACGAAATCCCCGGGAACGATACCATCCGGATGGAATTCACCGCATTCGCCAGCATATATGTCGAGGATTTCGAAGATGGCGGCGGTCTCTTCCTGCCGAGCAATGACTGGGAGTGGGGAGAGCCGGGATCGGTACCGGGTGATGCTCATTCCGGAGTCAATCTCTGGGGCACGATTCTTGATGGACATTATTCGGAGGGGCCGCTTCGCTCAACACTGCTTTCTCCCATGCTGGGCCTCACTACCGATCCGGTTCTCACGTTCTGGCACTGGTATAGTACCGAAAGCGGGTTCGACGGCGGAAACGTTAAGATCTCCACGGATGGTGTCAACTGGAATCTCATCGCTCCGGAGGATGGTTACGACGGTATCATTTCCACGAATTTCGGGAATCCTATTGGCGGTGAAGAGGCATTCTTCGGGGAATCGGACGGCTGGGAACTGGAAACGTTCGATCTCTCCGCGTACAGCGGGTCGATAGTATTCATAAAGTTCGATTTCGGTTCGGATGGTTCTGTCGAAGATGCCGGTTGGTATATGGACGATTTCGTCGTTTATGGAGGCGGAGGCGGCGAACCCGGCTCGATAGCTGGTATCGTCAGGGATCTGGCCAATGGCATCCCGATAGAAGGCGCAGTGGTGGAAACCGGAGCCGTGGGCGATACAACGGACGAGAGCGGCAGCTATATCCTGGAATTGATCCCGGGGATCTATTCTGTTACCGCGTCGGCCATTTATCACAACTCCGCCACAGTTTACGGTATTGAGGTTTTCGAAGATCAAACGACGATCCAGGATTTCGCCCTGCCGGCTCCTGTAATTCAGATCGATACCGATCCGATAGATACCAGTATCGAAGTAGGGCAGACTGTGGAATTCATTCGCAACCTTGCTAACGTCGGGAACGGCGA
>CBDVBL010000299.1:0-3492 GCA_965372205.1 uncultured bacterium | reverse complement strand
GTTGTTCATCACGGGCGGCAATCCCTGGGAGATCGTTTTTAGCATACTTCACCTCGAGAAACAGAAATTATTAAGGCTCCCCATCACAATTGACATAGATGGTTTTTCGGCTTCCTCTGCAGAATTGGAGGAGGAGCTTTCCCGCTTGACGCCGGTCAAAATCGATAAAGTTAAGGCAACCGGGATAGATACGGTCATCATCCCCGGCGGCATGCGTTTTTTCCGGGGGCTGTGC
This sequence comes from uncultured bacterium, assembly GCA_965372205.1. Classification (GTDB taxonomy): domain Bacteria; phylum Zixibacteria; class MSB-5A5; order UBA10806; family UBA10806; genus CBDVBL01. The sequence goes on along the minus strand of CBDVBL010000299.1, from coordinate 3,257 downwards.
GATTTTGACGAGGCCGGCGAGGCCATGAAAGTTGACGCCCGGTTAAAGACTCTATTAAAGGGCATTTATCGTCTCGAAAAACCCATCGGGGCATTCGGCCCGGCAGTGTTGCTGTTGACAAAAGCGCTCCAGGGGATAACCAGGTCGGGGCCTGTGGTAACGGTTGGCAACGATCCCAAGCTGCAGGCAGGGATAGAGAAAAGCGGGGCTCAAGCCGTGATTACTCGCCCCGGGGAGGTAGTTCTCGACGAGACCAACAAACTGGTAACGTCCGGAGGAGAGCTCGGCACCAGGAGGGTCGGCGACGTTAACGCCGCCTGCGAGAATCTCCTTTCCGGTCTGATCGAATTTATGATTGATAGGAAGTGACGATGAGAGATATTGATGTTGGCGAGATCACGAGCGCCGTTAAGAGCCTGTCGATGGAGGCGAACTATTATCTGGGCGATGATGTTGTTGAGGCGCTGAAGACCGCTGTCGAGACGGAGGAATCTCCTCTTGGAAAAGAGATCATAGCCCAGATTCTGGAAAACGCCGGAATAGCCGGAACGGAGGATATTCCTCTGTGCCAGGATACCGGCCTCTCTGCTATCTTCGTCGAATTGGGACAGGATGTGCATCTTGTAGGCGGTGGTTTGGAGGAGGCGATTCAGAGTGGAGTTCGACAGGGTTACGGTGAGGGTTACTTGAGAAAATCGATGGTGGAGGATCCTCTTCGACGGAAGAATACGGGCGACAATACACCGGCGGTCATCTCAGTCAGGGTGGTCCCGGGCGACAAAATCAAGATCAGAATACTTACCAAGGGCGGCGGTTCGGAGAATATGAGCGCCATAAGAATGCTAAAGCCCTCGGATGGCGAGTCCGGTGTGAAGGACTTCGTCGTGGAGACCGTCAGAAAGGCAGGGGGGAATCCCTGCCCGCCCATTATCGTTGGAGTGGGAATCGGCGGATCGTTCGACAAATGCGCCTATCTCGCTAAGCGAGCGCTTCTTCGAAAAGTGGGCAGCGTTCACCCGGATTCCTATTACGCTGATATGGAAAAGGAGCTTCTGGAAAAAGTGAATAATACAGGCATAGGTCCCCAGGGATTGGGTGGCAGGACCACGGCTCTGGCCGTTCATATCGAAGTACATCCCTGCCATATTGCGAGTCTTCCGGTTGCAGTCAATACCCAATGCCATTCGGCTCGCCACAAGGAAATAGTGATCTGAGGAGACTATAGATATGGGAGTGATGAAATTGAATCCGCCGTTAAAGGACGAAGATATAAAAAATCTCCGATCCGGTCAAAAAGCGATAATAACGGGATACATTTATACTGCTCGCGATGCCGCCCATAAAAAGATGGTTGAGCTTCTTGAGAAAAATGAGAGTTTGCCGTTCGATCCCGAGGGGCAGATAATTTATTTTGTCGGCCCTACCCCGGCTCGGCCGGGGCAGATCATAGGCTCAGCCGGGCCGACAACATCCGGCAGAATGAACAAGTATTCACCTGCTATGTTGAAAGCCGGATTGAAAGGTATGATAGGTAAAGGCGAGATGGGTCCCGAAGTGGTCAAAGCCCTGCAGCAATATAAAGGTGCCTATTTCGTTGCTACCGGCGGCGCCGGAGCGCTGATATCTAAAAAGATCTCCGAATCGAAGATAGTCGCATACGAGGAATTGGGGCCGGAGGCGATTCGACGGTTGAAAGTCACAGATTTCCCGGTGATCGTCGCTCAGGATTGCCACGGCGGAAATCTGTTTACAGAGGGCGTTGAAAAATACCGGAGGTGAAGTGATTGTCCACGGGGAATGGTTACGTCTATGAGTCTATGCTACATCGATGTTAGCCTCAGCCGAATCCATGCAGGAGGAGTTAGATGAATCAAACAATCGCAACCAGAAGTGTATTATTCTGGTTGCTTCAAAGATTATCCGGTCTTCTTCTGGCGATTTTTCTATTTACTCATGTGAAGGTGCTCCACTGGGATTTTGATTTTACAACACAGGGCTTTCTGGATTTCACATTCGTAATAGAGAGGCTTCAGGGGAATGCAGGCTGGTCTATATTCTATTTTCTGTTTATCATCTCGGCCTTATTCCATGGGTTGAACGGCCTCTGGGCCATTGTGCTTGATTTCAGGCCGTCGAAATTGATCCAGCGGGTATGGTTGGTTGTATTATGGATAGTGGGAATCCTGACGGCATACTACGGCTTCACTACACTGAGCGCATTTTTCAGAGGGGGTGCCGCGTGAAGATAATTGATGCCTTCAGGGGTACCGGGGATGAAGTCAGACTAAATCCAAACGTCGGCACCTGGTCCTGGTTTCTTCATCGCATAACGGGACTCCTTCTTTTATTCTACCTGTTTACCCATCTCTGGGTATTAGGGTCGGCGAATAGCGGGCCGGAGGCTTTCGATGCCCGGCTGCAATCCGTTCAGACGCCGCTTTTCCATTTCCTGGAAATCGGCCTGATTCTCGTGATTTTCTTCCACATGGTAAACGGCATCGTTATAGCTTTTATGGACTTTGCGGATATTTCAGAAAAACATAAGATCCTGGTTGCAGTCATGGTATCGGTGTTTGTAATCCTGGCCATCATTACCTTTGCTGTGATGCTGCCGCGGGTATTTGGCTCCCATCCGACCGCCGGGGGGCACGTATGATATTTCACGACGTGGTTGTAGTTGGCGGGGGCCTGGCCGGTATGCGAGCAGCTATCGAGGCCGCCTCGGGCGGCGCCAATGTGGCTTTAATCTCAAAGGTCCATGCTTTGAGATCTCATTCCGGCGCCGCGCAGGGCGGAATCAACGCCGCGCTGGCAAATAATCCCGATTCCGGTGATGACACGCCGGAGAGACATGCCTACGATACGATCAAGGGCTCCGATTTTCTGGCGGATCAGCAGGCAGCTATAAACATGGCATCCGATGCCCCCGGAGTGATCTATGAAATGGAACACTGGGGTTGCCCCTTTTCGAGGATGGAGAATGGGAAAATCTCACAACGTCCATTCGGCGGCGCCGGCTACCCGCGAACATGTTATGGAGCCGACAAAACCGGGCTATATCTGCTGCATACTCTATATGAGCAAACGATCCGGCTCAATACCCGCTACTATGAGGAATGGATGGTCCTCCAGTTGGCTATAGATGAATCCGGCGTCTGTAAGGGCGTGGTCGCCTTGAAGATCCCCGACGGCACGCTCGAGATGATAGGGGCCAATGCCGTAATATTTGCCACCGGCGGTTCCGGCAGGATGTATGG
>CBDVBL010000298.1:0-3493 GCA_965372205.1 uncultured bacterium | reverse complement strand
CCGAGAGGAGACGCCAGTATGCCCGTTCGACGATAAGGGAAACCTCCTGGCTTTTAAATGGCTTGGATAGATACTCGTCAGCTCCTAACAGCAGGGCTTCCTTAACGCTATAAGCGTCGCCGTAGCCCGTCATTATGATGACGACCATTTCCGGCCATTCGACCTTAACTTGCTTTAAAAGGTCAAACCCCGTCATACCGGGCATTTTCACGTCCGTCATGAGTAAATCGAAGTTCTCACCCTTGAGCTTTTCCAGCGCCTCATTTGCCGACGAGACGACTGTAACCTGGTAACCCTCCGACTCCAGTATTTTCAAGAGAAGATTGCGCATCATGGCTTCGTCATCAGCCACCAGAATTTTAGCATACTCTTTCATTTCGTTTCGCCTTTGTTTATTCTTGATAAATTACTTCCTATATTCTTTCAAAATAACAACCACCCTTTTATATCGATCACATGGCTCTATCTATTTAGTTTTTTCTTTTTCGAATCGGCTTTCAAATGTCCCGATATTGCCTGTTCGATATCCTCAATAGTGAATGGTTTCTGAACAAATCTACAATTTGTCAAAATGCCATCGTTGTATTTTTCTTTCTCGATATGGACACCGGCGATAAGTATGACCGGCGTGTCGATACCGTTCTGTCTCATTTTTTTTACGAGATCCTCTCCCCCCATTTTCGGCATCCCCATATCGGTGATTATGAGATCATACGAGGAAGAAGCCAGTTTTCGCCAGGCCTCGAGCCCGTCTCCGGCCACAGAAACATCGTATCCGAATAAGGAAACGACCTCGGCCATGACGTTTCTCACGTCCTGAGAATCCTCCACGATCAATACGGAGCCTTTCGACATGGGCCAATCACCTATGCTTCAGATTGCTGAGGAGGCTGGTTATCTTTTCCGAATCCGCAATTATGCCCTGCATAGCGGCTTCGATGCTTTCAATAAGGTTTTGATCGACCTGGCTGTTTCGGCGATCCGCGATAACGCTTGTGGGAGTATTATCGGTTTTGGCGGCGTTAATAATCTGGGTCATATGTTTGACAGTCTGGGTGGCCCGGTTGACCAACTGCGAGAGTTTGTGATGCACCTCCAGACCAGGATCTTTCTTCTGGGCCATCTTGGCCGCTGCCACGGCAATATTCAACGCCAAAAGCTGGATATCGTTGGAGACACATTCGATGCGATCCAGAAGCTCGGGACCTTCGATTTTCTTATGAACTTTCAAAAGGCTAAAAGCTCCCTGACTTTATCCTTCAATTCCGTAAGATTCGATGATTTAACCAGGTAAGCATCGGCCAGCCAGGATGTGAAATTATTTTTAAAGGTAGAGTAGGCCGAATTGAGAATCACAGGGACACCTTCGGTTTTGACCCGAAGCTCCTCGAGGACTTCGAGACCATTCATGCTTTCCATTTTAATGTCAAGTATCACAAGATCGACCGGCTGATTTTGACCAATATATTTCAGGGCTTCCTCCCCGGACGATACTGCATGCGTTACAAAACCTTCAGTCTGCAGTTCGCTTTCATACAAACCGCGAATCCCTTCTTCATCATCGACAATTAAGATATTCTTCATGCTTCCTCCCTGAACAAGGGGATCTCCACATATAGACGACCATGAATTCCCCCGGACGAACCGATGCCGATGTCTCCACCATAATGCTGCAATATTTCAACGGCAACCGCCATTTCTTGATATCTATTATCTCCTTTACTCGATCTTAGACCGCTATAGAAAATTTCGGCAAATTTTTCGCAATCATCACCGCCGGCAATAAAAATCATAGCTGAATCACAATATCTTTCGACATTTAGGACTATATTTTTCATCCCCCCCGCTATACGCGCTGATTCTTTTAAAATCACCATGAGAGCCTGATGAAACAGGCCCTTATCGATAAATATTATCTTTTCGCTAATGTCATCGGCCATTATCAGGGACGGTGAGTCGAGGTTTTCATTGCCGGAGAGCATCCCCAACGTCTCCTGAATCAGATTTCCCAGCGGGATTTCCCCTTCCTCCTTCTCTCCAAGAGCTACCACGCTGGAGAAACGATCCAGAACAGCTTCTATTCGAAGAGCCTGCTTTGAAATCAATTCGAGGACGTCTCGAGAGCTGTCGTCCCGGGGAATCTTTCTTAAGCGGGCGTTTGCATAACCACCTATTATTGTCAGCGGATTTCGAACCTCATGGGCTACATCCAGGGCCATATCGGCCACGCTTGAGAGTCTTTCGGCCCTCACCAGGTTCTCACGAGATTTTATGATTTTCTCCTTGGCTTCTTTCAACAATCCGATTTGCTGTTCAAGCTCACCGTAAAGTCTGGAGTTCTCTATGGCATCGGATGCATAACGTGCCAGAATTTCCAGGATTTTCAGATCGTAATGGGAAATTGGTTTTCTGGTGATCATGTTGTCGGCCAGAATTACACCCTGCAATGATTCCTGCCAATAGAGCGGTACAACGGCCATATAATCGACTTCGAATTTATCGCGAAGCTCCCTGTTGGATTCATCCTGCATGACCTCCGGGCCTAAGATCACAGGATGTTTATTCCTCACCGCTCTGGCGATGGCATTGGAATCGTCAGAAAGAGGAATTATTATAGATGAGATAAGTTTATTGACATGGATATCCTTCACGTGATCACTCGATTTGTACATCCTTAGAACTTCATCGAGGGAAAGCGGTTTTTTCGATAAATCCTGCCAGATAATCCCGGCCTCCTGCGGGGATGAGGGCCCCGTCGCGATGCAACCCCTGAGACACCCCTCGGATGCGTCTGATAAGATTATAAAACCTCTGTTGAATCCCAGTCCGGGACCGGCGGTGACGGCCAGCAGAATGATCCTGAGAATCTCGTTGAGATTTCTGGTCTCGGCAAATGCTCTGACCGCCTGGCCTATAATATCGAGCTCGTAGATTCTGGCGTCGATTCTCGAACGATATTTTTCTTCAGCGCTTCGATCGATAAGCAGACATCCGATAGATCGTCCCCCGCCGCTGATATCCGGAAGGCAATGCAGTTCATAATGGTAGGTCTGTCCTTCAAATTCCCGCGTGAAGCGAAGCTCCGACGGCTGGCCGTTGAAGGCTGTGCCCGATGAGCTGACAATATCCTCGTATCTAGATGAGAGAATATCATTGATTATCTGGGCGCTCTCGCCACGAAACCGCTTGGCGAAACCAAGGGTATCGCCCCTGACGCTCTCGATTTTCATATCTCTATCAAGCGCGAAAAATAGAGAATGCGGCACGTCTAATTCTCGAAGGTTCGCCTCTTTCGACATTGACAGCATTTAAGCGAGCTCCCGAGGCATTATCCCTTCTTGAACAGAATCTTACTATTTCTCAGAGCGGTCACACGATCGGAGGCTGATAGATAACCGGAGGTTTGAAGGCTTTTTGTCATCTCTATCACATTGCAGGCTTCCCTATCGATAGCTTTGAGCCTGTTCAATACCGAATTACCCGGATTTTTCAT
>CBDVBL010000297.1:0-3500 GCA_965372205.1 uncultured bacterium | reverse complement strand
ACCGAACTGTTGCTTCGGAATCGTCTCTTTTACGAGGCGGGCAGATGGTATCGCCCGGAATTTATAGTTATGGACGGTTGTCCGTTGCTGAACATGGTTGCATGGGCGGTTCTGTATAAAAAGGGCCAATTGGATGAAATGAGCTGTTATAAGGCCATCGAGATACTTGCTCAAAGTGGATCGAAAATTGAAAGAAGCGACCCTATATTCACACGCTTTCCCGAGTTGCGATATTTGAAACGTCTGAAACTGGACAAATTAAAACTTCCGGATATAGTGGTTTTTCTCGATGTTTCCCCCGCAACCGCGTGCGATCGCATTTCGGCCAGGGGCGAGCAGAGACAAATACACGAAACCGAAGATAAGCTCGGCCAGCTTCGCCAGGCCTATCTTATGGTGTGCGATATTATTCAGCGGAATTTTGGTATTCCTACGTTAATTATGAGCGGCGATGATAGGCCCGATAATATCGCTGCGGCCGGGCTCAAATTCATAAAAAGATCCTTACAGAGATCATTGAGATTATGAATCATCATATTGACGTTATCGCCACAACCATATCCGGGTCAATAAGAGATTGGGGAAAAATAAAGCGTATTATCCCGTTATTCCACGCGCTCGGGGAAAAGGACGTCAGCCTGTATACCGCCGACAGCCATCTCGAGGCTCGTGAGCGGGCGCGGCAATCAGTCAAATCCGGGAGCCGAATACTCATTTCGGCTGGCGGATCAGGCACTTTCAGAAGCATCCTTGAGGGCTGCTATGATGCAAAGGTTGATCTGAAGGACCTGAGGCTGGGATTTTTAAGAAAGGGATCGGCCGATCTGATAGGCAAAACCCTGGGAATGCCGGATGAAATAGAAGAGGCTGTTAAGACTTTTGTAAATTCTATTCGCCATAACCGCGCGGTTCCCTGCGACGTGCTTCTGGCGTCCAGTGCAGATGTAGAATCGGCCCGCTGTAAATTTGTTGGCTATGGCGGGGCCGAGCTTTTCGGCGAGATACCATATTATACTGAGAACCGTTTCACTAAATATTATAAAGGGATATTGAGTCAGTTGGTCGGCGATCTCGGCCCCTTTTTTGTCGGAGCGAACCTGGCGATTCTGGGAAGACTTCCCCGACAGATAAAAGGGAAGCGGCGGCAATGGGAAATTCTTGTCGATGGCGCCGCCGTTACGCAAGGCTGTTTTCACGCGATTATTATCGTGAACGGCGATCTCGGGCCCAACCTTCCATTTGCCCGATCTGTTCCGCTGGGGTCCGGCGATTTCTATGTTTTTGCAATCAGAAATATGGGATTTTTTAAGCTATACAGGCAATTTAGACGAGCCTGGAATGCATCAATTATGGATGATCCGGAAAGGTGGGGTTTTGAATCTTTCTGCGTGAAGAAAAAGCTGGAGATCCGTCCCGACGATGATGAGTTTTTTCCGATGAATGTCGATGGCTCGACATTGAAATGCCGCAGATCGGCAACAATCGAAATTATCGATCAAATTCATTTGCTGTCGAAATGAATTTAGCAGATTGACTTGCGCTTTCCTATTGGCTTGATTTTTCTTGATTCAATTAAGAGTTTGAATACAGGTATTTGTGTTTACGTCCCCGGCGGCTGCGACTATAACGGCACTCCTCCCTTTCTTTACGACAGGCTAACCAAAATCGTCTCTTCGTTCAAGACTGCCGTCTGTCCGATTTTTATCTGAAGATGAATACTTTTTCATTACCGGTTGATATGTATCAATGGAGCTTCTTCGTTTCCACTAATGTGATATTGGCGGAAACGAGGGACTATTCTACTTCCAATCTGCCGGCTCAGATTGCTTCCCCCGACGGTTGAGGGATGGGGGGGGGTTGGCATAAACGCTCGCCGATACCGAAAACTCTTGATATTTTCTTAGAATCGAGTATCCATATTAGCAGATAGACGTAATTTTCATCTGTGGCGGGCAACGAAGTTAAATACCTCACCGGGAGGATATAATGAAAAGCGCTATAATTTTCACGCCAGCTATGATTGCGATTGGCTTTTTGGCTGCGTCGGCTACGATCATAAATGTCCCTGATGATTATCCCACAATCCAGGGGGGGATCGATGCCTGCAATCCGGGCGATACGGTAATGGTGGCGGATGGCGTATACTTTGAGAATGTTGCCATTCAGATGCCCATCAGCCTGATTGGTGAGAACAGGGATAACACCATTATCGATGGTTCGGGAGGAGGCGACGTTGTTTTGATCCAGGCCGACGAAGTAAATGTCAAAACCCTCGCTATCAGAAACAGCGGAACCGGCTTTGAGGATGCCGGAATCGAAATCAGTTTCGCGGATAATTGTATCATAGAGTCCTGTGTACTTCACGATAACAACTATGGATTTAGTCTTTACGGATCGAGCCACAATGCCATCACCGACTGTTATTTTTATTCCAATGGCCACGGGATATACTTCTATGAATCTCAATCAGGGCCGTATATCGACAATTTGGAAAACCTGATACAGAATAACACAATTCAGGCCAACATTCATTACGGGATCTTTTTTGAGCATATAATGGCTTTCCACAATTCCAATCGTGTTTACGGGAATCGTATCTCGGATAATAACGTTGGTATCTATATGATAATGTCTCAAGCAAACGAAATTTCATACAACGATATATTCAACAACACCGGATACGGAATAATACATGATGTTTGTATTGGGGGCGGTGAACTAAATCAATTTCACCATAACAATTTTATCTCAAACAATGAAGGTTCTGTCCAGGCGGCCAATTTTGGCTTTGGGACCGATTACTGGTATTCGCAGGCTGATGAAGAAGGTAACTATTGGTCCGATTATACCGGTCCAGACAATGATGGTGATGGCATCGGCGACTACCCGTATGATGTGGACGGCGACGACTGCCAGGATCTGTACCCGTTGATGGAGGCGTTGCCGCCCGTCCCCACCCTCTCTGAATGGGGAATGATCATACTGGCGTTGATGTTATTGGCTATCGGGACAGTAGGGGTTGTGAGGAGGAGGAAGGCAGCGCCGAGCAGGGTTTTATATTAATTGAGTTAGAATGATAAGCCAAAGATAATTCGGTACAACAACAACAAAGCCGGCAGGAGATAACCTGCCGGCTGAGTTATTTAAGGATTTCCCGATTTTAGCGGTAAATAGCCAGATAATCATTGCAGGAACCCGGGCCGATCTCGCCCTCATTGTAATCCTCAAAAGTTCCTTTCCAGCCATTGATCATTTGTTTATCTTCCTGCGATAATTCATCCCAGACATTGTAATCGTTATCCGCCAGGAAATCATCAACGTCTGTAACCAACTCTGAGATATCATCATTGCTGGCGCCGTTGGCGATATTCAGCTTTGCTGTCAGGAAATGAGCATAGAGTTTGGTGATGCCGTTTGACGGATGACCGTAAGAATGCTGGCCCAAAATGTCATAAGCCATCTCGGAAGTTCCCACCGCCATCGAAAAATCACCATCATCA
>CBDVBL010000296.1:0-3501 GCA_965372205.1 uncultured bacterium | reverse complement strand
GGGAATAGTGCATCGTGGTTCATGCGGTTCCGGAATAGGATATTGTCAAAAAGATTATAAGTATGACGATCGGTTCAGGAAGAATCCGCCGCCACATTTCATCTCGATAGAGAATAAGAGGCCGATTTATCGGGAGGATTTCTATCTGGGGTGAGGATGAGTATCAAGTCGGGTTAAATCAGGGAGTATTATGGCGAAGTCGTTTTTTGGATTGGATATCGGAACTTATTCGGTGAAGCTGGTGGAGATCGATAATGATGACGGCCGTTACAGGCTCAAGGATTATTCCATAATCGATCTCTATAAGGAAGGCGAGGAATACGATATTGAAGGATCGAGCTATAGCCGTCAAATCGAAGCATTAAGGGACTGTTTTAAGCAGCTGAAATTAAATCCCAAGAGGGTGAAGAATCTAAACTGTTCAATTGGGGGCACGAGCGTAGCGGTCAAGCAAATAAGGTCAATTCCGCTGGGGGCGGAGGAAATGGAATCGTCTCTATCCTTCGAGGCTCGTAAACATCTTCCGCTTGACGATACGGATGCCATAATGGATTTCCAGATTCTGGACGGCGGGGCTGATGCGCCCCATATGGAAATATTGCTTGTGGCAACCACCAAGAAAGCGTTTCAATATCAGGTGAAGCTTCTTCGGGAACTGGGGATCAGACCGAAGATTGTAGACGCCGAGAGTACGGCTTTAGTAAATTCCTACCTTTTGACAAGAGGCAAGCCTGCAGTTGAAGGCGCCCTGATTTTTCTTGATGTGGGGGCTAAGTTTTCCAACCTGACGATATTTTCGGATCAAAGCATGTTCTTTTCCCGTGATATCCAGATAGGCGGACATAAGCTTACGGAGGATGTGAAATCGTTGCATGATCTGGAATACAGAGATGCCGAGGATCTGAAAAGGGAAAAAGGTATGGGTGCCTTCCTCGGCCAATCCGACGGTGAGAACTCATCTATCCGCGTGGCACGCCGGATGGCGGTTGATGGATTGATCGATGAAATCCGAAGATCGCTTCGCTATTATACCAAGGAGACGGGCATCCGTGAATTTGAAAAGATATTGATGAGCGGGGGTTCGGCGTCGATGCCCAATTTTAATTCCCACCTTGCCCAGGCGCTGTCCATGAATGTTGAAATTTACAATCCTTTTGAGTTGTTTACGGTTCCTCCCGGTTTCACCGAATCGGTGGCGGCGCAGATGGCCACGGCTTGCGGGTTGGCCTTAAGGGAGGATCAATGAAAGCTAAGTATTATTCAACCAACCTTAATAAGGCCTCAAATCAGCTCGATCAATTCGACAAAGCACAAAAGAGAAAGAAAGTTTTCTCTTTAGTCTCTCTGTTCGCGTTCATACTGGTTGCTATGGGAGTTGTGGGCTATAAGACATTTCAGATTCAGAAGACGATAGAGCAATATAGATCGGAATACCAACTGATCGAGGATAGGATAGCCCAGCTCGAAGCTTCGAGCGATTATCTTTCGCCTGAGGACGTATTCGCTCTTGCCAGTATCACCAGGGAAAGACTGACATGGTCTGAAAAGCTTTCCGTTCTCGGCAACATTTTGCCGAAGGATGTGGCCATAACGGAGCTTTCGTATGACGGGGGCGTGAAGGCGTTCGTGATCAAGGGGATTTCCAAGGTCAAACCGGGATTGAAAGATCTCGATCTAGTGGTCGCCATCATTAATCTGGTCAAAGCCCAGGAGGATTTTAGCTCTGATTTTTCAGAGATTAAGTTCCAGTCGTCTCAGAGGGTGAAGCAGCGGGATCAGGAGATGGTGAAATTTGAGATTGCCTGTTTAATAAAGAGTTGAATTCGGGGAAACGATGAAGACAAGTTTATTTATTTTTCTGTCGATGATAATCCTGCTGGGAGGAACGTATTTCTACTACGATCGTGTTATTGTGCGCCAACCTCAAGAGATTGAATCGCTCTTGGCGCGGATAGATGAAAAGAACAAGCAGCTTCTGGCGGCGCAGATTCTGGCGGAAAAGAGGGAAGGCGTCACGATGTTAATCCGTAGTAACCTCGTGGAGAGCCCCAGTGATTCGCTGGCGGAGAAGGCGTCCATTCCGTTTTTGCGCTACCTGACATCGACCATGGATAGACTGGGCATCCGGCTTGTTTCTTTAAGGCCCCAGGAAGTGATAGGCACGGACGATCCGGTGACGATGAGCCAGAAGGAATATATCGAGGTACCGTATGAAATGAAGGTAATCGCATCTTATAAGGAGTTCGGGAGGTTCCTGGACGTCCTTGAGAAATCGGCGCACCTTATAAAGGTAAACGCTTTTGTACTATCCAATGGAATCGATCAATCGGTTTTTGCCCAAGAGATCGCGGGGAAGCCCAGGCAACATCCGATTCAACTGGAGATAAGCACCCTGGCAATTTTGAAAGCGAGTTATAGAAGTGAATCAGGAGAGTATTTTTAAAGGTCTGGCCGCAATTGCGGTCATAGCTCTGTTGGCTTTAATAGGAGTTTCATCGTTCAAGGTCTATTATGGGGTGCCGGGGCAGCAAGGCAACGTCAGCGCTTCCGCCACTCTGGAAGAAAACATCGCTTTGAAAGCAGCAATAGACACGCTTGAGACGATGTGGAAAGACCGTCAGAATTACGTTTTTAGAGTGTCGCAAGATCCATTGCACCTTGGCCGCGTCATAAAGAATTTCAAATATGCCAAAGCCGGTAAGCTCGAATCGGAAGAGGAAGATGTAATCAGACTTACCGCCACTGTTATCGACGACAATCCGAAAGCTATCATCAAATACAGCGGGAAAAGTTATGTCGTGCAGGTGGGCGATACCATAGGAAAGAATTTCAAGGTTTTGAAGATAGAAAAGATGCAGGTTATTCTTGATAACAGAGGCAAGAGAATGGCTCTGGTGAATAAACCGTTATCGGGTTCCCGGAATTCTCCGGAGGGTTCCGCTTATTCCAACAACTCCGGGAACAAGGTCTACAATTATTGAAGATGCTTTGCAGGTAATTTTTAAGGAGGAGATTTTGACTAGAGCGTCTGTGCGGGGATTAATTCTGGTATTAATTGTGTGGTTTTTGTTGACGTCACCGGGGGTCATCTGGGGACAGCCCTCGCCCCAGAGAGATACTTTACCTGAGGAATTGCAGCGCGGATTGGCCAAGACGGTGACCCTTGATGCAGATGATGCATTTCTGCCGATGATTCTTACCATCCTGGCTGAGAAATCGGGTTTTAATATAGTAACCGGCCCCGGGGTAAACACCAGAGAGCGAATCTCGGTTCATCTTAAGGATACACCGATAGAGGAGGCAATAAACCTGGTAGTCAGGGCCGCCGGTCTCTCTTATGAGATAGTGGGGAATTCTTTTCTGGTTGCCGAAGTCGAAGCTTTGGAGAGGGAGATAGGGATATCAGCGCACGTCATCGAGCTTCAATACTCCAACGCGGATGAGATGAAGGAATTATTGCAGGACCTGACGGAAAGAATACAGGTCGATACCTCGGGTAAC
>CBDVBL010000295.1:0-3527 GCA_965372205.1 uncultured bacterium | reverse complement strand
ATTACCTTAATATCCACCTGGTCGGTTATCGCTCCCAATAAGGCGGGGACCTCGTCGGGCGGTACGAGCAATACGATCCCCTCAACTTTCAAATCCGGGAAATGGCCATAGAGAACCTCGATACTATTGGCTAACTCCTCGACAATTCTCGCCGATCGAGATCTGCTTTGCGGTATATCTATTTCATATCCTGCGAGGATCGCAGGTACATTATGAGAATATTGAAGACCCTCTGAATTATAGAAACCTATATTTATTTCCGTATTAGTTTGATGCACGTAGCAATATGCCCTATCAGCGGATGTGGCCCTGGGGCCGAGCGACACCAGTGAGGCGGTCGTTGGAACAACGCCTGCCAGGTACTCGCCGATGTATTGCCAGCGGTCTATTTGCATGCGCGGAACCGCGCCTACCGTGATCGCCGATTCTCCAGGCTCCTTCCTGGCTCCCTTGATGAAAAGATAGGAATCATCGATAGATATGGGGATTTGCTTATTAACCTCCCAGGACGCCGCCTCTATAATCTCGTTTTTCTTAAGTGGAGGAAGCTCCAGCCTCCTCACAAAGAAATCGATATCTGACGAGACAATCAGAACATCGCCGTATCGAAGATCAGTATTTTTTTCTATCCAGTGCAGGCCGGCACGATGCAAATCAGGCGGGTCATTTGAGTCTAACAGGAAATCAGCCTTGCTTAACTCACCGAAGGATTCAATGTCGACCGAGGTTCCTTTCCTGGAAAAGAGTGCGTATCTAAAAATATCCGAGGTAACGATCGTAGCCAGCGTGTGTTTCTTCGGAGCCATTCTCATATAGAGATCATGAATTCGATTCACCGCATGCGTCGATTTACGGATTCCATCAGATATCTGTGGAACCGCGGAAACCTGAGTTGCTTCAGAATTTTCTTCTTTTAAGGCTTTCATCTTTGGCGCCTAATGCCTTTCGATAAATTTCTGACTACACTGACATCAGAATCTTGAACCGGTGATTCACCATCATATTCCCGGAACCACCTTCGACAACCCTGACCAATAAGCCCCTCAACTGGATATAGATATTTTACATTATTTTATCGGCACAAGCTGGCTACAATAAAATCAAAGAATGCTTTCTGTTGCATTGACTTATACCGAAGCATGAATATCATGCCGGAATTCCGGGGAACAGCCTGAGCCAGGGAATCTTCTTGTTTTTTCTAACATTTGCAGACAGGGCTATAATGTTGTAAGACATTGAACTGTATGGAAATCGCCGAGCCTCAACCGCCCCCTGACCAGATCCCTCGGGCGAATCGCAGTTCGCAATAGGCATCGGTTCCAGGGGTAACGGATATATATCTCGAGGTAGTATCGCTGGTGGCTGAGTAGATCGCCCTGACCAGATGATTTCCCAGGGGCACCAAACTGGAAAATGAAAAGAAGCCTGCTGAAGATGGGCTCGTGGACGATGAAGTATTATTCCCACTGCCATCGGGATAGTAGATGGTGACCGTAACGCTTGAGGCACTATCCCCCGGCGAATATCCAAGCCCGTCATAAACATTGCCGCTAAGAGTATTGGATGTTAAATCGGATACGTTTTGAGCGAATTGCTTTGTGATCGGGGAACCGCCGCCGTTGGATGATAATGTGACTCCGCCGGAGTATGCATATAAGTCTCCCCAGGCATCTTTTTTATAATCATCAGCATTTTCTACGAAATCGCTTTGAATATATGGCCCCCTCCACGTGGAATATCCTCCGGGATTCGTCACCAGCGCATCCAGATTCGGCGGGAGCATCCCGATGTCGCCCACATAGCCAAAATCGGCGCGAATGCCATCCTGGACCTGATTCGGATCCCCTACGATTGCCTGTGCCAGCAATTCCATCTCCTGAATTGTGGCTTCGAACCTTGATTGTTCGATAGCGGGTTGCATCGATTTTAGCGCAACGGTAGCCACAATGCCTATTATCACGATAATCAGCACCATTTCGATGAGACTGAACGCTTTTTCTTTTTGCTTTTTCATCATAAGTTAAGGCGCTGAAAAAGTAATAACATCACCGTTTGAAAACGTAATTGTAAAAGCGGTTCCGTGAATATCATAATCGGCGCAATTGCCTGATGCACATTCCTTCCAGGTTTGAATCTCAATTAGCACGACATCAGAAGCGTTCAGGATTTTTGAGAGGCTGAAGGTTGCTGCATCCCCGCTACCGTTGCGAGGATTCTGTTTGTTCCAAACGGTATTTCCATCCCAAGTTACTCTCTTATAATAGGCCGTCGGCGAACTGCTGTATTCTATAATCATCGATGTTACCGTAACAGGGGAAGAGCCGGTGTTCTGTACCTGGAAATCCACTTGATCGCCCGTGGGAGACGTATTGGCCGATCCAGGGACGTATTCAATGCGGCCGCTGCCTGTTCCTCCCCAGAGGAACGATGGAAACCGCAATTCGGTATATGCTTTGGAATCCGGATTAACAGCGATATATTTGGCTGCTGTATCATTGACGCCAGCTACCACCCCATTTATTAAATGCAATCCCATCGGGATGGAATTTATAAAAGAGAATTCGCCCGATCTTGCGGGCGAGGTCGAGGAGCTGGTCGTGGAGCCGCCTCCATCCGGATAGTATATAGTTATAGTCACACTGGAAGCGCTATCCCAGGGAGGGCAACCGGTCTGGTCACGGACGATCCCGTAAATAGTATTGGACATCAGGCTGGAGTTGGAATTGGCAAACTGTTTCGTTATGGAACTTCCGCCGCCGGAGGAGGATATTGTTAAACCGCCGTATGTATATAGATTGTTCCAGGCGTCTCTCTTATAATCCTCGGAATTCTCAACGAAATTGCTGCGAATATATGGGCCGTTCCAAGTTGCATATCCTCCCGGATTGGTTACCAGGGCATCAAGATTCGGCGGTAGCGAGCCAACATCACCCACGTAGCCGAAGTCGGTTCGGATGCCGCCGGAGACCAGCCTCTCGTCGCCGACGACGGCCCTGGCCAGCATTTCCATCTCATCTACCGTCCAGTTGAACCGTTGATTTTCATCGGAGATCTTCAACGATTGTACTGCGATGCTGGCGAGAATCCCGATGATGACCATCACAAGGATGAGCTCGATTAATGTGTAGCCTCTATTTTCCATATCAAAAGGCGACTGTCAGCGTATCCGATCCGCCTGCACTCCTGATGGTTCTGGCGCCGGCGTCATAGATATAGTTGACTCCCCAGGCATCAACGAGATATTCGTTATTAGTTGATTCAATATACGGGCCATTCCAGCCCGTCTGAGTAAATCTATCCCAGTTTGAAACGCCCGCAGGTTTCGAAACCAAACCGGTCAAATCCGGGGGCAACAATCCAACATCATTTTCGTATCCCCTGAGTTCGGCTGCTCCCGTTTGACCGACGATGGCTGTCTTCAGCAATAAGAGCTCCCGTTTGGTGGCATTTTCCCTCGACGAACCTATCATTCCTCCGATTACCGGTATGCCTACGGAGGCCAAGATTCCCAATACGACGATCACTAT
>CBDVBL010000294.1:0-3548 GCA_965372205.1 uncultured bacterium | reverse complement strand
GAACTGCGGACACACGGATTTTCAGTCCGTTGCTCTACCAACTGAGCTAGGGTGGCATCTCAAATCTCTATTTCGGCATAAATATAGAAACCATTTAACGGGCGGTCAAGCTATTCATTAGGGATAGAAGCCGGCCGGATAAAACACGTAATTGATTATTGCCTCGGTATGAGAACCACGCCGGACGATCTTTGTAATTGTCAACATAGCAAAGCCCCTTTTCCCGCTGGCTGTAATCCGGTCGCCCATTTTGATCTTGATCGTATCGTGATTCACACCCCCCATATTGCCGGTTTCGATAAAATCCGTCTTCCGCAAGCCGGCTCCCAACCTGTTTGGCGATGACAGCCCGATAACATTATCTCTTGAATAAAAATACAGATCGCATCGACGATCTCTTGCGGGAACCGATATCTCATGGTCGAAACTGAAGCCCCCATTATCAGCCAGATGATTATCGGAAATGATAAACTCACCCCTGGCCAGAGGTGTAAATTCCACCATGTTGGACTGCTTCGATTCCGAGCCATCGGGTGCAACAGTGCGAACGGTTACGAAATAGGTCCGCCCGTTCTCCAGGCCTGTGATCTCGAATGATTCTCGGCTAATGTCGCCGTCGGTATCACCGGGATAGGGAGCGCTATTGTGAAGCTCCGCATGAGATTTATGCCAGCCGCGATAATTACCCTCGGGCGGTTTCCGAGAAAGATAGACATTGTAACCGGAGATCAATTGTCCTTCCCTGCGGTTCACCGACCAGTAAATAGTCGCCCCCCTGCTCATGGAATCGATTTTCAAATCATATGGCGATGGAATACGCCCCGATTCTTTCGGCCCGGGAATACAGCTTATAGAGACTATCGCCAGAGACAGGCCGGCGATCGCTAACTTCCTAACGGAAATAATAGATCACTCCTGCGGTCAACTGCGAGATGTCATGTTCGATCTTAAACTTGCCCAAGAATCTCGGGAGATCAAAAGCTCTCAGATGACCGGAGCCTTTATACCATCTACCCTTGAGGTTGATCCATATCTTGGGTGTCACCCTGACGAGAGTCCCGGCCTCGAAATGACCTCCTATCGACGATCCCGTATCGCGATAAGCATCCTGAATAATACCGTTGTGGACATAATCGTCCAGCCGCATGGCAAAAACCGATATTCCGATCCCCACGTAGGGAACCACCGGCTGTTTGCTGGAGAAATCGAGAAGGACAGGGATGGTGGCGGAGAATATACCGACCTGGTATTCCAACTCATGCTGCAGGTAAGGAGGGCTTTCGGCAGGATAATTATTATTGATTATTCTACCGCTGGATTTTAATCGGTAGATTGAGAAACCGACGTCCAGCGCGAAATTCGGATAAAAGCGGTACAGATACCCGGCGCCCACAATGGCCGCGCTGCCGAAATGATCAATCTTATCGACTGTATTATTAAAACGCTGACCGTATCTATCATTGATATAATCGAAGAAATCGGCGAAATCCGGGCCGTTTACCACGCCGATGTTTCCATAAAATCCCTCGGTGAAAACTCTATCCCCGGCGGTCTCCCGCTGGCCTGCGGCGGAGGATACCAGAAAGAAGAAACTCAAAAACAGCACCAGACTTTTCATGCGGAGGAATCTATAGGATGTGTTTTTAAAAAGCAACTCAAAAAGATTTGAAACGGAGCATGCGATCAAAAAACCTTATAACTATATCAAGACAATCGAACTATCTCAAAAGCGTAATCCTTTTCGTGATTATTTTACCTTCCGATTCCAGGCGGCAAAAATAAGCGCCCGACGGCAAATCGCCAGCCCGCCATATCAGTCTATTTCTTCCTGAAGGCAAATTACCCTCGTAAAGACGCGCTACCTCCCGTCCAAGCAAATCGAACACGTCGATTCTCACATCCGATTCCAACGGCAGTTCAAAAGCGATACTAACGGAATTATTGAATGGATTTGGAAAAGCCTCAAGGCTAAACAAAGAGCGGTCAACATCGCCGGCATCCCGGCGGCCTCTGTCAATGATTCTTATAACTCCATCGACCTTCGTCGGATGGGTGAAGAACAACTGGATGCCGGGGGCGTCATAAATGTAATTGTACGAGCATATGCCGTTATAAAGGGCCCACCTAGGTTCGGTGAAGAATTCGATGACCGTTTCCTGCTCCTCAGGGCTGCCCACGAGGGCTCGCGCCCGCAGGTTCCCCAGATGCCCGCTGTAGAAAACCTCATCATCGTAGGCGGCCAGCTGGACGATGACTGAAATTCCGCCGGCAAAAGTATACGCACGTTGGCGATAATCTCCGGGAACCGAATCGGAAACGATGAAGTCGTCGATCTGTAAAAGCCCCTCATCGTATCTCAACGCAAACTGCACGTATGTCAACGGATGATCGGACTGCATATAGACCGGAATATCGGTAAGATCCCCGGGGGAGATCTCCGTTTCGGGTATGTAGAGCGAATCCAACGGCAGCCACCACTGGTGACCCTGACCCCAGCTAGGGCCGTGAATCAATCTATGAGCCAGGCCGGTGGCGTCGTTTATGGTAAAATGAAGGCCGTCCCAATCGCAATCGAGAAAGGGATCATAAGGCGGAAGGTCATACGGGGGAGGGATTCCTTCAAACACGTTCATGTACATGATTAAATCCGCAACATCGACGTAACCGTTATGGTTCAGATCGCAGGGCTCTTCCTGTGCAATCGTGGTCGAACAGGGCAATAGAATTAATGTGCTTAAAGTTATAATTAATAAACGCATAAGGCCTCCCTTTCCTCACGTTCGGCGAAGAATCAATTTAAAATAACCCTGTGCAGAAATCTATGTCAAGATAAATCGTTTTCCGGGTAGTCCGGAAAAGGGCCGGCCTGATTTTAACGCAGGAGGATCATCCGCCGCGAGATCGAGCCGTCATCAAGCATAAGGCGGTAGAAATAGACGCCGGATGGCAGGTTTCCACCACTCCAGGTGACGAAATGATTGCCTGCAGGGTATTCGCCGTCGGCCAGGACCTCGACCTTCTGGCCCAGAATATTGTAAACCGCCAGGTGTATTCGAGCGTTTTCGTTGAGCCTGAACCTTATCTTTGTCTCGGCGTTGAACGGATTGGGGTAATTCTGTGAGAGAAAGGCCAGAGGCAAGGAGTTTGCCCCCCCGATCTCTACTATTTCAGTTCTCTGCTCGCCGAATATATCCATAGCCGTAATAAACAGCTCTCTGGCGGCATTATCACCCATGGGGTAGATGGGAAACGTCAGATACACGATCTTGTAATCATCATTCTCGATATAAATTCCGACGGGCCGACCTTCGAAAAGCGTATCCTCTGAGGCTGAATTATATGCGTAGATCGATGTCGGCCCTTCATTCAGATCCATTACATCGATTGCGATAAGCAGCCCATCCCATACCGGCAACACTCTTTCAGGGATAACGATTTGATCCGGCCAACCTTCATCGCCGGTAGCGCCCGAAAAATCAGGGCTGAGAGTTGTGTTAACGCTGTTGATCGATAGATAGCTGAAAGGGAAGCTTCCTTCCTCGAAATCC
>CBDVBL010000293.1:0-3555 GCA_965372205.1 uncultured bacterium | reverse complement strand
CTGGGGACTTGTTCCCATCAACGACGTTGATACCAGCCAGATGACCAGCGCCGCGGACTATACCATAAAAACCGAACAATCTGCCCTGGATGTTATAATTAACATATTTACAAGCCTGGTAACGGTATACTCAAGGACCGTGACCGTGACCGAATAGTCAGTCGGATACGGGATCTGCCTTTTGACGCCCTTGTGCGTCAACAACTTTGATCATTGGAAAAGCCTCCTCTTTAAGGAGGCTTTTTCCTGTCTTGGTGGAGTCAAATTGATCTGTACCACGAAGATATAACATCTTTTTCCCGGAAGGTTATCTACAACCGATCATTTGCACATCGCCGTGAATCTTTCCCCGATCCCTTACAGGAGACTGCTTCACTTCCATTCTTATCAATGCAATATAGTATACCTGTCAGTCGGACCAGAAGTAGTTAGCTTTCCGGCAGTTTGAATTCGTGCCCGCAATGGGGGCATTTTTTTGCGACATAATTGACTGTCTCACCGCATTGGCGGCAGATCTTAAATGAAATATGGAATTTATCATCATATTTGGTAATTCTTTCGCGTATGCGTTTGTAGAGTTTGCGGAAATCGTCCTTGCCCGTTCCCTCCAGCTTCATGGTCTCATCTTTCCTTCGGAATCTCAATTCCAGGGTAGTTGAAATCAAGCCTTCGCTTATCCTGATATGATCGAATTTCCCCCAGGAATAATCATCGATTTTCATTTTGAAACCGAACAGGCCCATCCTGCAGATCATCAATCTCCGGGTGGTAGGAACCAGGATTGATCTGCTGCCCCCGCATCGTCCGCGTATCTCGCCCAGATCATATACCTCTTCCTCGTCGGGAATCAGCTTCAGGACAATTTCGTATGGATTCAATCGATTATCCTTTCTATAATTACCTCATCCAATAATTTATTCGGCGGACTGCGGTAATTCTTAACAGGGTTTGGGCGCCAACCATCTCAATAAACCAGTGGCCAATGAAGGAAAATCGATTGATGACGCTCCCGGTGTCTGAGTATTCCACCGTTCAAAAAAAATAAAAATCACTCCAGAAAAGTGTTGACTTTTTTCATCCGTCCGGCTAATTCGGCCAGTGAAAACAGGCATTTTTCGGTGCCCGGATACCGGGGTTTGGTTTATTGACCGGCCGTTTGATTTGAGAGGTGTACGATTTTTCTGATCTTAGAAACATTCAGCCGATTAAGATTGTATTATGAGCATGAAGCAATTTGGCCCAAGGTATGAAAATTACCGGCCAAAAAAGTAAATCATTATCAAATTATGACGAAAACCATTATGATAATTTGATCGGATATCCGGGAATCGTTCGGTGGTTTCCTGAGATTGAGTTTTAACAAAGAAATCCCATCAGGAGGATTTTATGGAATGCGCTTTCTGCAGCATTGAGTTCGGCGGCAAGCCGTATCGTCGCGACGGGAGAATTTATTGCAGCAAGGATTGCGCGGACGCTCACACCGAGGAAGTCCTTGGCGCCGACGATATGGAGGACGAAGAGACCTTCGACGAGGAATTCGAGGAAGAATTTTAACGGATTATAGACGGCGTATATAGTCTCTTAAGCATTCCATGCCTTTCGACGGAATCGGTTAGGATTATACAACGCGCCCGACTATCGCTATAATAGATTGTCCAGCCCCCTATCTCTACCGCCGGTCGAACATCCCGGCGGATAACAACAGGCGGCAACACAATATCCCCAGGATTCAAACAGATCGCCTACCGAAAAACGTCAGCTTTCTCCACCACGGCTTTTTGGTGGTTAGATCCTTAATTGCGTTTAGAGATAGCTCCGCGGCAGTTTCGCCGCGTCTGATGCAATATTCAGCCCTCGTGAAATTACCCCAATGGACCGCGTGAACGCGGGGGGCGATAACAACATCAGCCATCCTCTGATCAATCCTTCGAAGGCGATCCTGACTGATGCTATCGGCTCTGAGGATAATCTCAAGGCCTGAGGCGAATTTGGCTTTTTCCTTTATATCAGGAGAGACATCAACCGCGATGATTCGATTGGCCCCGAGGATCCTGGCCGCTTCCGCCGGAACAATCGCTATAGGACCACCGTCGCACAATAACATGTCTCGATAATCTATTGGAGGGAAAACCCCTTGAACGGCGGCGGAGGCATATACGGATTCTATGATCGAGCCATTATTAAGCACTTCCATAGATCCGTTTTTTATATCAAGCGCCACGGCCGCAAAAGGAATTTTGCAGTTTTCAATCGGCTCGTCTGAAAAGAAGCTGCTCAAAGGATCATAGAGGATCTTCTTGTCCTCCAGGGAAATCCTGGTCAGAGTCTTAAATCCGGCGAATCGCTTTTTTATATAATACGCGATATCGCGAAACATATCGTGCCTGTCTTTATCGTCAAGCTCCCCCAGAAAATTCAACCATTTAGCTTTGACACCGAAAGTACCGATAAATGAAAGTATCTTTCTCTCAACTTCTCCTATGTCTCCGATCTGGGCATACATGCCGCCGATTACAGCGCCCATTGACGTTCCCACGATCAGATCGGGCATGATACCTTCCCGCTGTAAAACGCGAAGAACTCCGATGTGAGCCAATCCCCTGGCGCCTCCCCCTCCCAGTACGAGCGCCAGATTGTACTTATGGCCTGCCATGGCGTGAGTTTAGCATCTATATTTTATCATTACAACCGAAATTGGGCGGGCCGGTCTGTCTGCCCGGTTCTGACAGATCTTGAGACCAGGGGGACTTATTATTGCGGCGTCGGGAACCCCTTCCCGACGCGCTCTTCTGGCAGGAGACCCCGCCAAAGGCGGGGCTGCCAGCGCACGGAACGTTGTCATTCCGATCCTACGGATCCCTACGGGCCGTAGGCCGTATGGACCTGATTGGGAATCCAGCATCTTGCTGCCGGAAGCACAGGGCTCCCGAACTACCGGGCTTAAAGATTAAGTACCAAGTCTCCGAACCAGCCGCCCATATTACCACACATATGAATAATTATGGCGGGAATCAGGCTTTCCGATTTTTCACGATAATACCCTGCGATAATCCCCAGTATAAACGCAAAGATTACAATTGTCGCTACGGAGAGAAGATCCGCCCCGGTCGATAATATCCCCAGGTGCATCAATCCAAAAAACAGGCCGCTCATCAAGACGGGTATGCTGATTCGTAATCCCCAGAACGAAAACCCGAATCCGGTTAAGGGATGGAGGAACCCTTGAATCAAGCCCCGGGTGAAAACTTCCTCGGCTATGCTGGCCAGAATCCAGACGCCGATTATGAGGTTGATAAAGGAGCCGTAATCCAGTTCAACGGGAATTCTATCGGGAATAACGGATCCAGCCAACGTGCCCACAATCCCTATAACCAGACCGAGTATCATAATTCGCGGCAGCTGGATATTTTTCCCAATCTTAAAACCATAGCGGGATATATTCCCTCTGCTTAACACCAGAATAAGCAAAGTCGAAACAACCAACAAGCATAATTGAATTATGAATCCTCCGCCCATGGGCAAAGACTGAACCAGATCGGGAAATCGGCCGGATAC
>CBDVBL010000292.1:0-3557 GCA_965372205.1 uncultured bacterium | reverse complement strand
ACGTCTGGATCTGCAGGAGGTCGCAAAAGACGATAAATATCAATACCGCCGAGACTTTTTCCGAGCGATTAGAAGCGGCAGGACCTCCGCTGTGATAACCGCCGATATAATTATCGCCCCGCCAAGCATCTGAACCGGGTTAAAATAATCACCCAGCAGGGTCGAGGCAAACATGTAGGCAAATACCGGTTCAGCGGTGAGGATCAATCCTGTTTTTACCGCCGATATCCTCCGCTGCGCCCAGGTCTGGATTGCGAGCGCTCCCGCTGTAGCAAAAATACCCAGAAACATTATAGCGATAACCAATCCCGAGGTAAGTTGAAATTTAACCGTTTCCAGAGGCAGGAATATAGCTGCCAAAAGCGTGGTTGTGGAAAGTTCCACGAAAGTCAGAGACAAAAAATCTTTTCCGGGGCTTACGAGTCCCATAACATAAATCTGCGCTCCGAAAGCAACGGCGCATAAGAGAGTTAAAAAGTCGCCCCGGTTGAACTCCCCTCCGGCAGATCCGGTTAGAAGATACATACCTGCTATGGCAACCAATATCGCCAATCCATTTATGATCGGGGGTAATTTCCCTCTGTGGACTATCAGGAAAACCGGAACGAAAACCGCAGAGAGCCCCGTTAAGAACGCTGATTTCGATGCCGTGGTAAATTCTATGCCGATGCTTTGCAGGCTGAAACCTGCAAAAAGCAGCGCACCCAGCAGGATGCCACCTGCGATACCCTTTCTATCAAATCTCGAAAGATTCCCCTTGCAAAATGGAAAAATGAATATGGTCGCAACAAAGAACCGCCCCAGAACAAATAAAATCGGCGATACCTCATCGCCCAGGATATTCTTCATTACGGTAAAGCTCAATCCCCAGATCAGGGTTACAAGTAGAAGCGATAAATCGGGAAGGAACTGGTTCCGGAACGATTCCGGTATTTTCATGGCATCGGATTTCCCTTAAAGGGTAGATTTAAACCAGTCCGAGAGAAAATGCTTGATACCGGGGTTATTCTCAACGAGATGCGTACCGTGCATGGATCCCTCCAGGATCTCCAGATGAGCCGGCGTTCCATTAGAAATTTCCTTCAGCTTCCTGCACGAATTGGCGGAGTAATCATCATCCTTTGACGCTACAAAGAGAACCGGCCTTGCTCCGTAACGTTCAATCGCCTTCAGGCACTCCACACCGCGATAGACGACACCAGGTGAAAGCATGACAAGCGATTTCACATCGGGGTGGTCGGATGCGAAGATCGCGGCATAATTGGCCCCTATCGAAGCACCCATCACGCCCATACTGGTTGTATCAGTGTATTGACTTTTCTTCAAATAATCCCAGGCAACATCGAGATCGCTCGCAACGTCTTTGAAATCATCTTCCGTGAAGTTTCTCCAGTCGACATTGCCTATGGAATCTAATTTGCTTTTAATTGATTTCCTTATAATGGAGCCGCCATGCCCGCGCAAATCAACAGCTAATACCGATTTTACCCCTGCCTTTTTCAAAAGCGGTAGGAAATTTCCCCAATCGGTGTGTTTTCCGCCAATCATATGCAATAGGAATATTGCGGGGCCATTCTGATCGGGTATGAAATAGTGTGTCCCGGTAATCCCGTAACCTTCCGCAGTATGGAGCTCGATTTCCTCAGCGGAGTAATCTTCCGCCCGAACGGCTACAGCAAGAAAAATCAGGAAAATGAAGGTCAGATATGGTTTTGAAGACGGGAAGGCCGGCAATCGCAGCTTCATCGCTCAGGTAACAGATCGATGCGAAGATCGATCGTCTTATCCTTATCGCTAAAGATCCGGCGAGTCATCTTCCGATAGCCATCGGCTCTAATCTCGATAAAGTGCCGGCCTAAAGCGAGCTTAATTGAGGGACCGTTCGTAGCGCCGTATTTCTCGAGATCAACATAGATCTCCGCCGGGACATTCGTTTTTACCGTCAACAAACCGTATTCCTTCAGATTCTGGTTCGGATAATTATAGGCGCTTTTCCGGCGCCGCGCTACCTGTTTTTTCTTCGTTTTACCCGCCGCCGGCTTTGCAGGTGTATTTATTTTATCTACGTTCGAATCAACCGATCTAACGTTATCGTGGCTATCGCCTGTTGGCTGTCCGCCAATATCACCGGATGCCCCATCCTCCTTAGCATTTACGTCCGCATCATCTTGCATCTCGCTTCCAGCTTTTAATTGATTGTCATCGATAGGGCCGGGCGCGTCTCTCCCGGGAATAATGAAAATTGCGATTACCAGAATAGCGAGGGCAAAAATCCCTGCCAGCGCATGTTTGGATCTTATTTTCAGACGGTTTCCTCCGGCTTTGACCCTGGATTCGGCCAGAGTTGCGCGGTCGGTGAGCCTGGTAAGATATTCCTTAGCCGACTTGTTATTTTTATCGTAACGTAGAACTTCCTGAAATTCCTTCCTGGCGTCTTTCAGGCGCCCCTCTCCCAGAGTTAGATAATACAGAGCCGATTCCATATGATTCGATATCTTCTCCGTCCTCAGTTTCGCGGTGACCTTAATGGGATTTTTTAGGAAACTGGATATCAGTTTTTTGATCGGCGGCAGCTTGAAACGTTCGAGCTGAGCATAGATCGCATCGGCAAACTCTTCAGCACTTTGAAATCGAGACGGCGGATCTTTGATAATGGCCTTCTCCACGAGCGCCTCGATCTCAAGGTTAACATCTACTCGAAGTTTTTGCAGCGATTCCGCCTGATGGGACATAATGGAGGCCACCATACTCTGATATGTGTCTCCCCTGAAGGGCTTCTCTCCTGCGATAACCTCGTATAATATGATCCCCAGACTAAATATATCCGACCTATGATCAACATGCTTGCCCGCAGCCTGCTCGGGAGACATATAAGCCGGCGAACCGATCATCTGCCCCGTGGCGGTAATCGTAAGATCATCCCCGCCCTTGGCGATACCGAAATCGGTAATCATAACGCGACCGTCATTGGAAAGAATGATATTTGCCGGCTTTATATCCCGATGGACAATATTATGACTGTGTGCAAATTTCAATCCTTCGGCCACCTGGTGACATACCAGAAGACAGATTTCAAGCGGAAGGCGTTCCTGTTTTACCATTATCTCCTTCAAATTCGTGCCGTCCACGTATTCCATTGCGATATAGTAGTCACCATTTCCCTGCCCGTAGTCTATTATTGAAACGATGTTCTCCTGATGTAGCTGAGCGGCCTGCTTGGCTTCTTTCTCGAATCTGGCCACAAATCCTTCGTCCATGGACAGGTGCTGGTGCATTATCTTCAACGCCACCGGCCTATCCAGAGCGAGTTGGATAGCCTTGTATATGTTGGCCATGCCACCGGTGCCTATGAGCTCCAGGATCTTGTAGTTGGCTATTGAGATCTTCTCAATAGCCGTAGCTTTAAGAACAGCTTTGCTCATCATTTAAAAACCGCCTTTAACAGGCAACGCCACCACAGTCTTGATATCAAAGCTAAACACACCAACATGTTAGGTGTAGCCGTACCTCCAAAACGCTCCTGAATCAAATACTATATAATAACCGGGGATGATGGT
>CBDVBL010000291.1:0-3559 GCA_965372205.1 uncultured bacterium | reverse complement strand
ATATAAGAACTGCAATAAATACTTGAATTAAGAAAAGCGGTTGCTTCATAATTGCCCCCGTAATACAGGCCCTACGTAAATTTAAGACAAATAATCGGATAATCAAGTCTTTTTTGCTGCTTTTCCCTCGTATTAAGATTGAATCTTTCATTCAGCCCGTTAATACATTAGAGATCAGGAGGCCGGCGAATCCGATCGATGTCGTTCCCGCAATATTTTGAGGTTTTTCAGCGCATCCCTATTGCCGGGCCATATACTGAGAGAATTCTGGAAATGCTGGGTCGCTTTTACAAAATCCCCCTGTATGGCGTAGATGACTCCGAGATGATTGTGGGTTTTGGCTATCTCCGGATCGTTTTGCTGAAAATATCGAATGATTTCAAGATCGTAGGCCGCAAGATTCTCGGGACCGATTTCTCCGGCAAGCTCGCGCTCGATAATCGGAAGATGAGTGCCATTATCCTTATAATCCGATAGGCTGACCTTAAGCATCTTTTTATAGGGCAGGCACAGATCGGTCTGGCTGGCCAGAGAAATCTCGAAAAACTCCCGAGCTTTTTCATACTTTTTCGCAGCAAAATACAATGTTCCAAGTTTACGACATATCATGTAATCTTCAGGTTCCGAATCCAACGCCTTCTGACAATATCGAATCGATTCATCTATTTTATTCTGCTTTTCAGCCATTTCGGCGAGAGTATAGTATATTACGCCTTTATCACCGTCTTCTTGCTGCAATGCCCGCTTAAGGAGATCAATCGCACGAGTCCTATCACCGGCTCTGCCATATGCGATTGCCATATTCACCATCGCATCCGTATAGTCGGGTTTGATTTCAAGAGCTCGTTGATACTGGGCCAGGGCCAGCCTATAATTGCCATCGGTAAGGAGGTTGTCACCGAAATTCTTATAATCGCGGGATTCCGATTCAACACCCAGACGCGACAAGTCCTGAAGCCATTCGGGATTAAGAATCGAGATGACGCCGAATGAAATCAGAATAAGCCAGATTACAAGCAAACACCATGTAAAAGCGGTACGCTTGTCGGATTGCCTACTTCGGCGATCTCCCTCGGATTGTCTTTTCCTACGTTCAGCAGGTATTGTGGAGAATAAAAAGAACATTCTTCCTCTCCCGTTTGAGCCTGTTGAAAAGCCGACAGGCCTCGGCGGTCTTCAGAATTATTACCTGTGTTCCCCTGCGAATATAAGGATTATAAATGAACATAGACTCTTTTTCGGAAAAGCCCTTGCCACCTTCGCCGTATGCGCCGCTTCCGAAAATGACAATATCGGTCTTCTGCTTCAAAAAGAATGCTTTGTCGCGCTGATAGAAATAGTGCTTTTTATCTACGAGCCGAAATGTCCCGTCGGGGAAGATCATTACATCGAAGAATAAAATCGGAATCCCTTTATACACCGTTAATCCATACCGATTGTGAACGATATGATCCGAACTGTGGCCGAATACGGAGTAGACCTGAATTATCACGGCTATGGCAAAAGTCGCAAGAAGACCGTATTTCCCCCACTTATACTGGCTGATATGAAATAGAATAAAGAACACTGCAAAACTCAATACCGTAAATAAGACCACGATATACCAGTAAGGAAAATCGGTCATAAGAGAACTATAAATCAGGAATAAGAAGTTTAACGCGAACAGAAGGATAAGCACGCTTATGGAATTCCTGAGATACCCTCGAATGGTAGGTTGACGGATTCGCTTCAGGTTTGCTTTAATCATTGTCGGCTGGCTCACTGCGAAATAGATCAATACAATCCCCGTTAACGTACCCCAGACATCTTTGGCGGTATCGCTTATATCAAAAACGCGACCGCTCAAATACAGCTGGAAGGTCTCGTCGAAGGATGAAAACAGCAGGGCGGCAAAGAAAGTAATCAGTATGATTTTCGCCCTGGGAATATCCCGTGGAGCCAGGTCACGATATATCATAAACGCAAAGATCCCATAGGCGATATAATGCCAGTTTTGTTGTAGATCATAAAAGTTATGCCCGAAATAATAATCGGTGACCTGCTGAGCCAGGGCGATCATAAGAATAACGATAATACCCCCCAGAATCCGGAGTTTAGTCAGGCGGGATCGAAAAATCACAATAAAGAGAACCAGCAGAATCACGGCCATATAGGGCAAAACCGGGATTCCCACGCCTCCCAGTTCAATGGTGCTACCGGAAAGCTCTGATATCAGCTCAACCAGAAAACTTTGAAGCAATACAAAAGGGGTGGCCACCAGAAGAAAACTATACAGGACGACGTGCAACCGCGTAGAATGTATCCCGCTGGATTGAACGTTTGATTTGGGGAGTTTTTTAGCAGCCATTTATTCTAAGAAACCACAAATGAAATCTCAGCAATATATACTGCACGGATTTCTCATACAGTGCGGGGGGCGATGGTAATGGTAGCCCCTTTATTATTCGAAATATTATTACTCTTTATCCTTCAAACGCTTCTACTCAGAATCGTTTTTTTCCTCCTTATAACCGCCATCGTCCCAACGGCCAGCAACAACAATGCCAGAATGATCATACCCCATTCAGAGAGAGTGGGTACCGGATCGGGATTGTAGATCCTATCGTAGGGACCGGCGAAGTTCTCATCGCCTGCGAACCTCATGCAGTTATTCTGTCCGGCGCAAGCCGGGTAATCCGCCTGGGCCTGGTCAAATGCGTCTTTTACCGTCCACCCCAGATACATATAGTTGAAAAGGGCATCCTGCCAATCGACAGAATAACCCCAACAAACATCACAATATTGTTCGGACATTCCGCAGTAGCCGACAGTAGCCGTATTTGTGTTCAACCCTTTTCTGAACTCAAATGAAAACGTATTGTCTCCGGTATAGCATAATCCCTCGCAGCTCCCTACAAAAGTGAAACGCATTTCCGGATAATCAGCGATCCAGGATTCGATATCGGTTGATTCGGTATATTCAAAAGAGTTTCCACCGATGCAACCGTTCGCAAAATAGTAGCTTCCCCCGTGAGCCAGTTCGTAAAACATCCCCACCGAGGTGTTTTGAATGCTGTTTTGAATCATTCCCCGTGTCGGCCATTCCTCAGCGTCGCAGGCATAACCCATGGCATT
Organism: uncultured bacterium; assembly: GCA_965372205.1. Taxonomy (GTDB): domain Bacteria; phylum Zixibacteria; class MSB-5A5; order UBA10806; family UBA10806; genus CBDVBL01. The sequence goes on along the minus strand of CBDVBL010000291.1, from coordinate 445 downwards.
GAACCAGTATTCTGCGCTTTGATACCAGCTAACCCAGGTGCCTTCGCAGGGATAATCATACCACGGGCCGGAAAATGAAAATGATGAATATGGCGGCGGAATACCGTAACCCAGGAAATCACCGGTTACTGCATCAACAATCGCAATCCGTATCCCACCGTCCTTTTCTGTTTTCACAATCCAGCAGGGATTTTCGGGTATCGGATCAAGCTTGAATATATCCGTTTCGGGAGAAATGATATACAGATCTGAATACAGCGGTTCTCCTCCGGCGATTATCTCCGCCTCGTCCACAAGAATATTTATGGTTATGTGCTCCGGCAGATCTTCGCGCCAGTTGACTTTTTTGGCAAGAAGCTCTTCGGATGAGGAATCGAATTGATAGACTATCTGATCTTTCTTTTTTCGGCGGTGATCGTGCGGTTTTTGCCGAGGGAGATAATGA
>CBDVBL010000290.1:0-3559 GCA_965372205.1 uncultured bacterium | reverse complement strand
CATAAGACCCTGCGATGGTGTCCTTTCCCGAGGATTCGGAATGCATAATGATCCATTCACGGGATCGTTTCAGCCGCACAACGGGATAGACATCGCCGCTGCCAGGGATACTCCGGTTCTCGCCACGGCAGGAGGCGTCGTAAGATATACGGGGTATCAGACAAAGCTGGGTAATACCGTCGTAATCGACCATGGCAACGGTATCCGCACCTATTATGGCCACCTTAACAAGATTAAGGTCAAAAAGGGACAGAGGATCTCCAGGCGCGACCTTGTGGGTCTTGTGGGATCATCGGGTTACTCGACGGGGCCGCATCTGCATTACGAGGTTCGGATCTCGGGAAGAGCGGTCAATCCTTATAAATATATTATCAGATCGATTATCTCCTGAGATGAAACTTGATCGGAGATCGGAGCCCCTATAAATTGGGGCTTTTTTGTTGCCGTAGAATTCAGTTTCAGTATATTTCGAGATCATGCAGGAAGCTGTTCTGGTGTCCAGATGCTTACTGGGCGAGAGATGTCGTTGGAATGGTAACACATTAATAAATAATAGATTGGAAGAATTCGAGAACTACAATATGATACCCATCTGCCCGGAAATTGATGGTGGTCTACCTTGCCCCAGACCGGCATCGGAGATTGACGGTGGGGATGGTTTCGACGTTCTCGACGGAGAATCTTCGGTGATCGATACTGAAGGGCGTGATGTTACCGATAACTGTCTTAACGGGGCACAGATGGCGCTGAATAGGGCGCTTGACGAGGGAGTGAGATTGGCTTTTTTGAAGGAAAGAAGCCCTTCCTGCGGGGTAGAGACCATTTACAACAACGGCCGGTTGGTATCGGGTATGGGGGTAACCGCGGCACTTCTGGCGAGGCATGGCATAAAACTGGTATCTGTGGAATGAATCACAAAGAGCACCAACATCATTCACCGGCTACCATAAGGCGGGGCTCCGGTCTTGAAAAACGGCTTACCTGGGCGCTTCTAATAACATTCAGCATTTTCATAATGGAGATAATCGGTGGCTTCCTTTCGAACTCTCTGGCGCTGAAATCAGACGCCGGTCATCTTTTCGGCGACGTTATGGCACTGGGTCTTTCGCTTCTGGCGGTCAGAATTTCTCGTTTGCCACCGACAGGGAAAAGAACTTTCGGTTACCAGAGAGCCGAGGTTATAGCCGCTATGATAAACGGCCTGACGCTTTTCTTCCTGGCCGGATATATTTTCTTTGCAGCATATCACCGGTTGATGGAACCGGAACCTGTCAAATCGTTTCTGATGCTGGTTGTTGCTGTTATTGGATTGCTTGCCAACACGGTAGTGATATTCGGATTGCGGGGTCACGCCGCTGAAAATCTCAACGTTCGTGCGGCTTTCCTCCATGTTGTAGGCGATATGCTTGGATCTGTGGGGGTGGTTATCGGAGGTTTGATTATGTATCTTACCGGCAACTACCTGGCCGATCCGATTATCTCGTTTTTTGTCGGGATTATTATTTTGTTCGGTGCCGCAGGAATACTCAGAGAGGGGATTAATATTTTACTTGAGGGTGTCCCCGCGACTGTAAAATATGACGACCTGAAAGCCGAAATCGAAGCTATTGATGGCGTAATCTCGGTGCATGATCTTCATATCTGGACCATTTCATCGTCCAACGTCGTGCTCTCGGCGCATGTTAGGGTACCCGATCAGCCCACCCATACGGCTCAACGGATTCTGAATTCGGTGACAGAGCTTCTCAAGAAGAAGTATAAAATCCATCACTCCACTTTGCAGATAGAATGCGAGTGTTGCGCCGAGGCCGATTGCGGGTGTGCTGTATTTTAGCGACCGGGCACCGATTTTTGGCTCGGTACTCATGATTGGATTTAGATTGAGATAATTCTAATTCGAAACATTAGATTTGCATCCCGGTATAAGAAAATGTAAACTAAAAAGCTCCATTTTGAGAGGGTATTAATGCGCAGGATAGGTTCGGTCATTCTCACGATTGTAATCGGAGGCATACTTGGTGGGCTTTTCATGGTTGCGGCGCTGGGATATTTCGAAAAAGCCCCGCCGGAGTCATTAGACCGGCAGGCCGAACAAAGCGCTGGCCAAAACATCGATACTCTGGCGTCGGGATCGGATATATTCGATCAGAAAGAATTTGAGGTCGAGGCTGCCTCGAACGATATCGGCCTGTCTCGCCGCAATGCCATCGTCCGGGCGGCCGAAAAGGTCGGAGCGGCAGTCGTATCTCTCTCCGTTATCCAGGTAGTCCATAGCAGAAACACATCGCCTTTCGGTTCTGATTTCTGGGATTTCCTTTTTCCACTCATGAGCGAGAGACGGGTGCTCTCATTGGGTTCCGGCGTCATCATCAATCCGGAGGGCTATGTTCTCACCAACGATCATGTGGTAGGTGGGGCCAAGGAGATCAGGGTTACATTGACAAATGGAGATGAATATCATGGTCGATTGGTCGGGACCGATCCGGTTACCGATCTTGCGGTTGTAAAGATTCTCGCAGATTCCAACATCACGTTTTCCAACGCGGCCCTGGGAGATTCCGACGATTTGATTATCGGCGAGTGGGCGATAGCCATAGGAAATCCTTTCGGATATTTACTTGACGATCACAAACCGTCGGTAACGGTGGGCGTTATTTCCGCTACCAATCGCGACATAAAGCCGGAGAGAGGACAGAAGGCGACGTATCGCAAGATGATACAGACCGATGCCGCCATCAATCCGGGCAATTCAGGCGGCCCGCTGGTGAATGCTCTGGGGGAGGTAATTGGAGTCAATGCCTTTATCTTCACCTCCGGCCGTGGATCGGAGGGTATGGGCTTCGCCGTGCCGATTAATCGCGCTAAACTTGTTATCAACGATATATTGAAATACGGCGAGGTTGTTAAGGGCTGGATCGGGCTTCGGGTGCAGGCTATTACACCGGCGATAGCTCACAGCCTGGAACTAAGTCGACAGAAAGGGCTGATCATCTCCTCAATCAGCGATGGATCTCCCGCTTCAAAGGCTGGACTTAAGGCAAGCGATGTGCTCATCTCGGTTGGCAAACAGGACGTAAACAATCCGGCTGATTGGGAGGAGATAGAAAACTACGCACGTGCCGGACGCGCCCTGGGGGTGACAATTCAAAGAGGCGATAAAGAACTTTCCGTGGTGGTCGTACCGGAGGAGATTCCGACCCGCCTGGCTCCCACAAAAATGGATAAATTCGGCCTGGAGGTGGCGAAGATTACTCCGTCGGTAGCGAGCTATATAGGAGTCAGAAATACCGAGGGGGTCATGGTCATGGGGGCGGAAGAATCAAGCTGGGCGGCCAGGTGGCGGCTGCAATCAGGAGACATCATCAGGCAGGTGGGAAAGCGGAAAATTAGAAACCTCGATGATTACATCAAGACGATGGCGAAAATAAGGCATGGCTATAGAATCGTTTTTATGATAGAGCGTGGCGGCGATATATTCTTCATCCAGGCCATAACCTGAGAGACGTAAGAGATATCTTTTTTGGCCGGCGGAATTCCCGGGCGTCCTACCGGCAAGAAA
>CBDVBL010000289.1:0-3574 GCA_965372205.1 uncultured bacterium | reverse complement strand
CCGCATCGTCCTCGAGCCCGGATGGTCGGAGAATAACTGGGTCGATATCGATTTTGCCCGCCTGACCGAACTCAAATACGAGCTCCAGAGAAGGACGCTCCCCGAATCGCTGGCTGTTGCCGATACTACCGACGGGCCTTATAGGATTCATGGCAATCCGTCGCTGTCGCAGGTTAAGGTCTTCCTGGTCGGAGTGGAGATAGATACCGCTGCTTCTGAAACAGAGCTATATACCGGTGAGGTCTGGCTTGATGAACTCCGGGTGACCGAGGTTAGAAGGGAATCGGATTTCGCGGGTCGGCTGCAGGCGACCGCCAAGTTCTCGAACTTTACCGACGTTACTCTATCCTACCAGAAGACCGGCGCAGATTTCTTTCCGCTCTCGGCGAAACGGCCGTCGGGGGCGACCACCATCAACCGATCCGTGCGTCTGGGCGTGAAGGTCGATCGGCTGTTCCCGCCATCGCTTGGCATGGCCCTGCCGGTCACATACGCATGGCAAAACACACTTTCGCTGCCTCGCCTCAAGCCGGGTTCGGATATAATCCTTCAGGGTGACGCCAGGAGATTCGAGAGAACCGAAAACACACAGAAAAGTCATACAGTATCCCTGAATTTCAACAGGAACACCAAAAACCCGATCTGGAATTTGACTTTAAACCGGATCAAATCCAATTACGCCTTCTCCCGAAGCGAAGGCAGATCGCCGGCCACGCCTGAAAGCGAGCTTATCAGATACCAGGGCAAAGCCTCATACGACCTTTCGCCAAGATCGAAACCTTCATTCAGACCGTTTTTCTGGATGAAATATCTGCTCTTTCCGGGGTCTTTATATAATTCTGAGTTTTTCTATCTGCCGACTAAACTTGATTTCTCCGGTGAAGTAAATGGCAACAACACCAGAAACCTGAATCGACGGGGGATTCTGACGGAAGTACGCACGAAGGATCTTCTGCTGTCCAGCAATCTAAGTCTTGGTTTATTCTCTACCTTGAGGTCCAATTATAGTGTAACCGCATCCAGAGATCTGACCGATTCCAGGCGATTTAAGCTCAGCATAAACCCGTCGAAGCTAAAACTCGGGCGCGAGCAAAGGTTTCAGCAAAGATTCGATGTCAGTTATCAGCCGCGTTTCTTGAAGATAATTGATAACAAAATCTCGTTCAATTCCAGTTATAACGAAGACTCGGATTTCAAGCGAAATGTCGATTCTACGCGGACCACAGACATGTCGGGCTCGTTGAAGACGGATATAACATTTAATCTTCCCATGTTGTTTTCGCCCGGTGGAGGAGGGAAACCATCACGCGACCGGAGGCAAGAGAAGAAAGAGACCGACGGTGACCCGTTGTTGGAAGGGGATAGGGAAGAAAGCGGGGAAGAGGATGAGGAATCGGCTCCCGCGAGGGTCACTCCTAAACGGGTATTCGGGGGAATTCTGCGGGTTTTCAAGTCGGTAAAACCTGTTCGGGCTACCTACCAGAAAGATAAGAAATTGGCTCGACGAGGACTATTGGAGCGACCGCACTGGATGTACATGTTCGGCTTTGCGGACCACCCGCGGGCGGAAACCAAGACTACCAGCGGATTGACCAGAACCGATAATACGGTGTTGACTGATACCTATAGATTGGAGAGCGGGCTACAGCCGATACGCAATCTGGATATAAGAACCTCCTACAGCTTGCGAACGCAGGTCAACAGGGGCACCACCGATCCGACCAGATACAAGACTGTCACTTTCCCTGAAATAACCGCTAACATTACCGGCCTGGAGAGCATCGCCCTGTTTAAGGCGATAGCCAGAACCGTCAGCTACCAGTTCGGGTATTCGAAGAAAGTTGACGAGAATGGCCGGGAGGATACCGGCGAGTTATATAAACGCGATACAGCCAAGATATATTCGCCTGTTTTCGGGCTTAATATAACCTTCGCCAATAATATCAGGGGCACTATCCGCTATGATAAGTCTAACAGCCTTTCAAAAAACCTCCGGAGCGAGGGTCAATCCGACAGAGAAGTGAAAAGCTCCGACAGCAATATCAAGGTTAGTTTCTCATACAGTTTTACCGCTCCCAAGGGACTGAAATTGCCGTTTTTGAAGAGAGTAAAATTCGACAGCCAGCTCTCAGTCTCGGTGGATGTTTCTATCAGTAACGCTAAATCGGAATCGGTCACCAACGGCAGGAAATCAGTGGATTCCGATCGTAAAAACATTACAGTACAGCCGACGTTGAGCTACCAGTTTTCACGAGCCATCACCGGCGGATTAAGGGCGCGCTGGAATGATTCCGATGATAAGATCCAGCAGCGTAAACACCATGTCAGAGAATTGGGTATCTGGACGGAGATCAGGTTCTGATGTCGTCGAAAATATTGATAGCCGTTTTCGTATTATCGCCGGCTATGATTTTTTTTTCGTGCGAAAGACGACCGGAATTCGACGGGGAGAGAGCTTATTCCGATCTTCTTACCCAATGTTCCTTCGGCCCCAGGGTCGCCGGTACCGAAGCTCACGCAAAAGCCGGGGAATTCCTTTACAACAGCCTGATAACTACCACAGATCTTTGCAGGATTCAGAGATTTACCGTCTATGACTCGATCGCCGGGCAGTGGAGGGACATGTTTAACATAATTGCCTCGTATTATCCGGAGAGTGATAGAAGAATTATGCTCTGCGCGCACTGGGATAGCCGTCCGATCTCAGATGAAGATCCCGACAGCAGTAAATTCGATCTTCCGGTGCCGGGGGCCAACGACGGCGCCTCCGGGATAGCCGTCCTTCTCGAAATAGCGCGCCTGTTAAAAGACCATCGGTCGCCTGTGGGGATCGATATTGTCATGTTCGACGGCGAGGATTACGGGACTGACGACTGGCAGGGAGGATGGCTTATGGGGTCGAGATACTTCGTCGAATCTCTTCAAGGATACAGGCCCCGCCTTGCCATTCTGGTCGACATGGTTGGAGACTCCGATCTCCAGATATATAGAGAGGCAATCTCGCAACAATATGCTGGAGATCTGAACGATTATATATGGAATATTGCCGGAGAAGTCGGCGTCGATGCTTTTATAGATTCGGTCAAGCACATTGTAAGCGACGATCATATCCCGTTATTGTCAGGCGGCATAAAAGCGGTTGACATCATAGACTTTGATTATCCATACTGGCATACGCAGGAGGATATTCCCGATAAATGTTCCGCGGAATCCCTTGCGAAAGTGGGTAAAGTGATAGTAGCGGCAATCTTCGACGAGAGGATACAACGCTTTTAGCAGAAACCAGAAAGCGGGGAATCTCGTATATCAAAAGGGGATGATTGCAGGAATGAAAAAAACCTCTAAAATAGCGGTGTTGGCAGGGATAATATTCTCAATAAGTTGCTCATCGGTTGATGCCACCAATCCGGTGAAGGAATCCGGCAATTTGCTGGCGAAACTCAGCGGTCAATCCGTATTTGAAATTCGTGGGAGCACCAATCTGGCGGGAGAGATCCGAATTCTTTCACGTCAAATAAGTGACGTCAAAATCGCTTTCGATAAATGGGCCAGGGCCTCAACCGAGGCGGAATCC
>CBDVBL010000288.1:0-3576 GCA_965372205.1 uncultured bacterium | reverse complement strand
GAATCGTTTTTATGATAGAGCGCGGCGGCGATATATTCTTCGTCCAGGCCATAACCTGAGAAACTTAAGAGATATCTTTTTTGGCCGGCGGAATTCCCGGGCGTCCTACCGGCAAGAAATTGACAATTGTAAGAACATAGATCATATTTGAAGAAACGAGCCTGGATGGAGGCAGCGGATTGGTGTTTTTACTGGAGTTGATTTAAATCTGAGGATTTATGGTTGATAATAACATGAAACCGAGAAGGGGTGAGACATTAGAGCTCGAGGTTGAAGACCTGGCGTTCGGAGGCAGAGGGGTGGCCAGGCTTGACGGTTTTGTAGTGTTCGTGGAGGGTGGCCTTCCGGGAGACAAGGTAATGGCGAAAGTCTTCAAGATCCGCGGCAACTATGCGGAGTCCAGAATTGAAGACCTCCTTGTACCATCGCCGCACCGAATCGCACCGGCATGCGATCATTTTGGCGTCTGCGGCGGTTGCAGATGGCAGAATCTTGAATACTCTATCCAGAAAAAATATAAGGAAGATCAACTAAGAGAATCACTTATCCACATCGGCGGTATCCCCGATCCCCCGGTGGCGCGGATCATCGGCGCTCACAAAATATATTATTTTCGCAATAAGATGGAGTTTTCGTTTCACGCCGGAGATAACGGTGAGACTCTGCTCGGCCTGCATATCGCCCGACGCTTTCAAGACGTCTTTCAGCTGAGGCTCTGCCATCTGCAGTCGGAACTCTCCAATAACATCGTGGAATTCATCCGTCAAAGATCAGCTCAATTGGGATTGCCTCCCTATCATATTGTCAGACATGAGGGATATTTGCGTTTCCTCGTAATCAGAGAGGGAAAGTTCACGGGTGAAGCGCTTGTTAATATCGTTACCGGCACGGGAGAATTTCCGCAGCTGAAGGTACTTGGTGAGGAAATAGGTAAAAAATTCGATTCCGTAATCTCTGTTTCACATACTGTCAACTCGGCAAAGGCCAATATAGCCAGGGGGGAAAAGGAGACTATCCTCTACGGAACGGGTCATATCTACGAACAATTGGGCGAGAAAAAATACCGGATTTCCGCCAATTCGTTTTTTCAGACCAACAGCTATCAGATCCAGCGGCTCTATGATCTGGCGTTAGAGCTTGCCGAGCCGGAGGGATCCGAGAGGATGATAGATCTCTACAGCGGGACCGGCACCATAGCAATCTATTTCTCCAATCTGGTTAAGGAAATCATCGGCGTGGAGGTGGTTGAAGAAGCGGTTGCCGACGCCAGGATCAATGCCAGAATCAACGGCGCCACGAATTGCGAATTTATTGTTTCCGATGCCGGGGACTTTCTGAAGCAGGTTAACCAGGAGGGCGATAAATTCGACCTGTTGATTATGGATCCGCCCCGGGCCGGATGTCATCCGAAAGTCGTGAAATTAATATCTGCTATGAAGCCGAGAAAGCTGGTCTATATATCCTGCAATCCCGCAACTCTTGCCCGTGATCTGAAGATCCTTACAGGTAACGGCTACGCTCTGGAAAAGGCGGTGCCGATTGACCTATTTCCGCATACATACCATATTGAAGCCGCCTGCCGCCTTACTCTACAGGGATAAAGCCGGGTCTATTTCTGCGTATAATCTGGAAGATAGCCTCCGGCGTCTCCTCTATCTTATCTGCGGATTTTGCCGTTTTTGCCAATGCCCTTACTGTTAAACCCCTGTCATAAGTGCCGATAATATTACCGAGGTTATGAAGATATTCCATTCATCAGCGATCCATTTCGGGAGGTCGTTTACAGATCCGGGATTGCCCGGCGATAAGCTGAGAGCAGGGATAAAGTCGATCTTCTCGGGAATAATAGACATAGCAAATGAGGAATCGGCCGATCTGCTCATATTAGCCGGCGATACATTCGATAATCTGAAGGTCTCACAAAATCTGCTGGATTTCTTCATCAGTGAGGTCAAACGGCTCGAAAAGACTCGGGTCATTGCCCTACCCGGTTCTCATGACCGATATGAAAAGGAGAGCTTCTGGGAACAATGGAGAATTCTCCAGCCGGCGGAGAATCTCTATATACTGACCGGTTCGGAGAAGCCATATATTGAATTCCCGGAAATTTCCGCTGTTGTTTACGGTTATTCCTCGGCGGGCATTAAAGGACCCGGCGATCCATTGGAGCAGTTGAAAATTATCGATGGCTCTGATTTTCACATAGCGGTTTTATATGGCCATTTGATTTCAGATCCTGATCAGAAGCAAGGCGATTACCCGTTGAACTATGATAAGCTGGCGTCTATCCCGTTTAATTATGTGGCGCTCGGCGGCCAGCCTGAGTTCAGAAGCTTCATAGATGTTGGCCTGAAGGCTGCTTATGCCGGTTCACCGGCGGCGTTATCGCCGGAATGGAAGGATTCCGGTAATATTCTGGTGGTAGATCTGGAAAAGGACTCGTTGAATGTGGAGCCGAGAAAATTAGATGGATTTATCTGGAAAGAAGCAGAGATCTCTATGGAGACAGTAGCCAATATGGAGGATCTGAAAAACAGGATCATCGAGATGGCCGGGCCGAATACATCTTTGAAGATCACTCTTTCAGGACTGGCGCTACTGGAGGCAGGACTGAATCTGGATCATCTTCAAAGCGAACTGGAAGATCAATTTCTTCATCTCGAATTTGTCGACCGCACCAGGGTCTTACCGGAAAACATTTCCGAAGTTAAGGTCCAGGAAAAAACGATATTGGGCCAATACCTGAAGGTGATGGTCGACAAGCTTAACGACGCCTCAGGGCCTCAAAAAGGCGATCTGGAGGAATCATTGAAGATTGGTTACACGCTTTTATCGGGAAGGGAGATCTGGTAAGATGCAGATCTCTCATATCATACTAAAGGATTTCGGCCGGTTTGGAGATTTTTCATGTGACTTCTCACCCGGCTTAAACCTTATCAAAGGCCCCAATGAAGCCGGCAAATCAACTCTGGCCGAGGCGGTAACGGCAGTACTCTTCATGGATCCTGCATCGAAAGGCGATAAAATCCCGAAAGCTGTCAGATGGGAGAATGATCACAGCCCTGTGATAGAAGCGGTTTTGGATGTTGATGGCAGTTCGTTTAAGCTAACAAAAGATTTCGGGCAGGGCGTTGCGGAGATAGTCAAGGGGAGCGAAACGATATCATCGGGCGATACTGGAAATATAAACGCCTGGGTATCCGACAAGCTTGGAATGCCGTCCCCGGAAGTCTTCAAGGCTACGGCCTGCGTCGGCCAGGGAGAGATCAGCCATATCGATGATTCCATTGAGGCGATCAAGGATAAACTGGAATCGCTGGTTACAGGGGGCAGAGAGGAACTTGCGGCTTCTATTACAATCAAGAAAATACGCGAGAGAATGAGCCAAATCGCCGGAGAGGATAGCGAATCCGGGGGAGAAATCAGAGGAATCAAGGCCCTCGCCGATGAGCTCGACTACAATATCGATAAGCTGGAACGCGATATTGCCAGCCTGGGAGAGAAAAGAACAGATCTGATACAGCTGGAGACTACCTTCAGGAATGTGGTCGAGGACCTGTCGTCGAGGAAAAAGCA
>CBDVBL010000287.1:0-3597 GCA_965372205.1 uncultured bacterium | reverse complement strand
TTCAATATCTCCGGATTCATTTCAGACCCCTCAATTCTTTTATTTTGTCAACGATAGCAGGTAAGACCTCCCCCGATTTGCCGCGAAAGTGCTGATCGACTATGAAAGTCAACTCGGTAGGTTCGATATTTATCTCCACCACGAAAGCCCCATGCTGTCTTGCAGTCGGAGGCAATGATGCCGCCGGCTGAACAACTCCCGATGTCCCGACGGTGAAAAATAGATCGCAGTTTTTTGCGGCCTCGTAAGCCTTCTCGAGCGCGCCCGCCGGCAGAAGTTCGCCGAACCAGACGACATCGGGACGGAGGCGCCCTCCGCAATTACATAGAGGCGGAAACCGATCGAACTCTTCGTCATAGTTGATTTCGCCGCATTCCAGGCAGCGGTTGCGTTTGATATTACCATGAAGCTCCAGGATATCCTCAGAACCGGCCACTCTGTGGAGACCATCTACGTTCTGGGTAATAAGCTGGAATTTATCAAAAAGGTTTGAAAGCTCGGCGATGGCATGATGGCCGGGATTAGGTTTGATCTTGTTGATGATCTCCCGTCGGTATTGATACCACTCCCAGACCAGGTCGGGATTGGCCTGGAAAGCCTCGAATGTGGCCAGCTCCTCCGCCCGGAACTTCTTCCAGAGACCGTCCTCGCCGCGAAATGTCGGCACGCCCGATTCCGCGGAGACCCCGGCGCCGGTGGAGACAGCTACCGATCTGGCATCCTTAAGAACCCGCAAGAACTTCTCTGAGAATTCGATCTGCATGTGAACTGAAAGATATGCGAAACATATTGCCAGGTCAACCGGAATGAGATTGAATAAACTCTTGCCGGGAGAATATAAGGATACGGGATAGAAATAATTATGGAACAATAGATCATTCTGAGCTATAAGAATAAGATGATTGAGCCTGGTTCCGGCGAAGAAAACAAAGACAACTTATTTCTGAATTCGTATCCTATGATAATTTCGGAGGAGACTAAGCAATGATCAAACGAATAGTAGCACTTTGTTTGATATTTGGCATGACGGCATTAGCGTGGGTGATACTGGGTGGTGTAACGCAGTTCAGAACAAGAGCACAGGACACCAAGCTCAAGCATTCCGTCAGGCAACTATGGGGAACTGCCCAGAAGCAGTGGGCTCCCTATGTTTATTATCAGACGCAAATAGAGAAGAAGGTAAAGACAACCCGCAACTCTAAAACAGAGATCGAAATAATAACCGAAACAAAGGATAATCAGGCTATTCTGGACAGCAGCTATATAACGGTTGACCTGAAACTCGATCACAGGAAAAAGGGACTGCTGTGGTATTCAACGTATCGGGTCCTCTACTCGGGCGAATACATAATCAAGAATACCACAAGCAAAGAAAGGGATTTTTTCTTTGTTTACACGTTTCCGACAAACGATGGAATCTACGATAATTTTGAAATGACAATCGACGGGAAGGAGATTGAAAAGCTGATTCCGAGCAACGGCAAGATAACAAAACGATTGAAAATTGGGCCTGATGATTCAAGAATAGTCTCCATCAGCTACGGCTCTCAGGGGATGGATGAATGGTGGTATATTTTCGGAAGCGGTGTTTCTCATATCAGCAACTTCAAGCTAATCATGACCACGGATTTCGATGATATAGATTTCCCTGAAAACAGCATATCCCCTGTGGAGAAAGAGAAAACCGAAAGTGGCTGGAAACTGACATGGCACTATTCCAATCTTATTTCCGGTATTCAGATCGGCATGGGGATGCCTAAAAAGCTCAATCCCGGACCGTTTGTGAGCAGAGTGAGTTATTTTGCGCCGGTTTCACTTTTTCTCTTCATGTTTCTGGTTTTCGTTATTTCAAGGGTAAGAAAAATCAATATTCATCCGATGAATTATTTCTTCATCGCGGCTGCCTTCTTCAGCTTTCATCTGCTTTTGGCATACCTCGTTGATCATATAGCCCTTCATCCATCGCTCTTAATCTGTTCGGCGGTTTCCATCCTCCTGGTCATTTCATATATGCGGCTGGTAATCGGAATCCGATTCGCCTTTTTGGAAATAGGCATATCCCAATTCGTCTATCTTGTCCTTTTCTCATATGCATTTTTTCTAGAGGGTTTTACGGGATTGGCAATAACCATTTGCTGCATTTTAACGCTGTTTATAGTTATGCAATACACTGCTCGCCTCGACTGGAAAGCGCAATTCGATCGTGATAGGCCGCCGTCTGGATAGGTTCACTATGGTCAAAGATCTATTCCGAAAATATAGATGAGAGAGTAATAGATCCCCACCAGGATGAATACGGCGCCGGTGATGCGGCGTGCCCATAATTCAATCGTGGTTAGCCTGTTGAAGACCTTGCCGATAAACCTCGTACCCACTGCTATGAGAACCGCAAAGATAAATACCGGTAAACCGGTTCCTATTCCATAGAGCAGGGGGAGAAGAATCCGGGATTCGTGTTTCAGCGACAGCGGTATCAAGCTTCCGAAGAACAGGGCGGCCGAAATGGGACAGAAGGAAAGCGCAAAAAGAGCCCCCAGCAGAAGAGCGCCCCAGATTCCCCAGGTCCGGGATCGCTTCTGGATCTTTTCGCTTATGCCAGGACCCGAGATGCCGATTTTCAATATTCCCAGTAAAAACAACCCCGCCAGAATAAGAACGGGGCCGAGAATTTTATTTAAGTTATTCTGCAGTAGAAAAGATAATTTCGGTACCGATAGGACGCTGGCAATTATGAGTATTCCCACGGCCAGGTAGGCCAACATCCTGCCCAATATATAAAGCATACCCGAAAGAAGAACCATGCGTGTATCGCCCACTCGTTTTCCTATATAGGATATAGCGGCGATATTTGTCGCCAGAGGGCAGGGACTAATCGAGGTTAGAATTCCCAGCCAGACGGCCGTCATAGCGGCAAGAGGAAATGAATCCATTAATCCTGACCTAAAAAGGTTTGAACTTCGGTTTGTACATATTTTATGAAGCCTTTCTTGTTGCCAAGAAGCCGCCAGGCTTTATCGAGATTTTTCCATTCCGTCTCCTCGCCGTCCTCTATTTTCGATAGCACCAGCGACTTTGTATAAAGCTGATAATCGTCCAGAAAATGCTTATACTCAGTTTCATCGGTATTGAGTATCAGTAATTCCAACTCCCCCGATTCCAACGCCTCGGCAAATCCCGTTTCGATGGCCTCCCGAGAGTAGGCCTCTAATTTCCGGCATGAAACGCATCGTCTGGTGCTATGGAAATAATAGGCAATTACCTTGGACGAAATTTCCGGCGGCGTCTCCGCTTTCGTCGAGTCGATCTTCGATTCGTTCGAATCGGATTCAGCCGTTTGCATATCCTGGATTTCCCCGGGCGGTTCTTCGTCGGCTATCGTTATGCTACTGAAAGCAGCATTAACAAGTACAAATAAAATCAACAATGCGAAAACCTTTATCATTGTCTTCATATCAAAGCTCCTGTTCTTTTGAAGACTGTCATCTTTTTCAAGCGGATCTCCATCTATATCAGCATCTTCTTGATCTCCTCAACCGATGGCACTTTACCGACTACCTTCACGTCTCCGTCGACGACGAGGGCCGGTGTCATCATAAC
>CBDVBL010000286.1:0-3614 GCA_965372205.1 uncultured bacterium | reverse complement strand
TGCAGGATTGTAGCGTCCGGACCGCCCATTATCTTGCCCTTGGGCTCCAGAACAGTGATTCCACTTTCCTCGCGACTGGTAAGTTTCATTATGCCTCCTAATCTACCCTTTCTTTGCAAAAAGATTTTTCTGACGTTTATTTTGCGGCGTGAAAAATCTGCGGCCCGGGGGAACGCTGTTATCATGGCGCACCGCTCGTCCGCCGGATAATTCTGCCGGAAAACTCGTAAGATTCTCTACCGTACAACCATATTTGTAATCGATTTTACCTGAAATGGCAAGCCTGTTTTAATATCCCCTGAACGAAAGTAACTTCCGAATCCACTGTTTTATCGGAATGTGGACAATGATAATTATATAGATCATCCGGACCGATAGGAACCTGAAGTAAAATAAATCGTCAAGAAAAGGCAAAAAAATAGGCATTGCTGCCAATGCCCGGAGGTTATCAATGTTAATCCTCTTACCTGAACAGGGCCTTTATCCGTCCCCAGGTTTCAAGCTGAATATCCAGGGTCGTTACCTCGATATCCCGCCTCAGTCGGCCACCGAAAGCCTCGAATGCCGGCCCTGCGGGATTGCCATTAACCCTGATATTGATAATATCGCCGAGCTGATATCCCTCCCGCTGAGGAGTATCAGGGTCGTCGAGATCGATATACAATGAATACTGTCCCCCCTCGGTCTCGCCGCGTGCCAGTTCGATATCGCCGACATAAGCTATCACCAGCATGCCGTCTGCCGCCGGATCGCCCTTTATAGTGACGGACCCATACGGTTCACAGGCTGTCCCCAGAGTTCCCTGGGCCAATGCGGAGGAAACCGATAATGCCATCATTATGAGAATTGCGATAATTATTCCTCTATTCACCATGATATCTACCCGCAACTGCATAATATCGTTTTCTCCCGTATCAATGTCAAGCCCAAAATGGGAGATTTTTCTAAAGCTCGCCTCCCTAATAGTTATCGGTACTATTTTAACAGCCTTAAATCTTTGTTCGTCAATGAAAAGGACAGGTGTTCCAGCTCGATGGCCATGTTTTCATTCCGTAGTAGAACATCATCCGGCACCCGCAGGTTCACCGGTGCAAAATTCAGAATGGCCTTTACGCCGGCTTCGACTACCTCATCGCACACCGACTGCGCCGCCGCCCCCGGAACGGTCAGAATTATGATGGAGACATCATGTTCATTCAAAAGCCTTTTCATCTCGGCGGTGTCGGATACTACGATTCCCTTATGATTGGAGCCGATCTTGCGCTGGTCATTATCGAATATCAATTTTATTACAAATCCCTGTTTGGCGAATTCCTTATAGCTCACGAGCGCGGAACCGACATTGCCGACTCCGATCAGGGCCACGTTCCACAATCTATTTATACCCAGGATCTCGGCTATCTGTTGCATCAATTGCCTGACCGGATAGCCCAGCCCCCTGGTGCCGAAACTTCCGAAAAGCGAAAGATCTTTCCTGACCTGCGCCGGGGTTAACTTCTCTCGTTTCGCCAGCTCCTTCGACGAAATAGTCTCATAGCCGTCTTTTTCAAGCGACATGAGGGCGCGGTAGTAGATCGACAATCTATGAATCGTCGAATCGGAAATCTTCTTGGCTTTCTGTTTTTGCGTCAAACCAGTATCTCCTGTCTCATCGCTTTGTGAAGGGATTCACAAAAGGCCAAATATAGAAACCTGATCGGCGCTGTCAAGAAAAAACTTAAGATCCCTGTTGATGCGGCGTTAAGCGATTTTCAAGAATTTATGGACTGTATGAATCCATATCCGGAAATATGTCCAAATCGGCCCCTGAAACGAAAGTAGCTAAGCCACGGTTCGGAGAGAATAAGACCGCACGGGAATCGCGGGACCACGTCTGATCCTGACTAATGCCGGTGTCGGTGCTCCTCGCTTGCTGAAAGAAGGGATTTGGCGATGATGACAGGCTAACAAAATATCTCATATTTGCTTGCGGCGAAAGGGGCAACAGAATATATTCTTAAATAGTGGGATAAGGTCGATAAAATTGCTTGAATGGCGGTCGATAATCTGAGGGCGAGAGTAGAAGGATAGTAGTAGTCGGCCCAAGAGACAGGCGGGCGAAAAAGGAACGGTGTTTATGGAAGAACAGGGAATGAAAAAAAGGGTGCTGGAGGCTTTAGACTCCGTGAGGGGGGCATTGCAGGCCGACGGCGGGGATGTCGAACTGGTGGAAGTCATTGAGGATCAAGGGACTGTAAAAGTGCGGCTGACCGGCGCCTGCGGAGGATGCCCGATGGCGCAGATGACGCTGCAGATGGGTATCGAGCGAGTCATAAAACAACAAGTGCCCGAGATTAAACAGGTTCTGGCTGTTCAGGATACACCCGAATAACAGTCGAATTCTTGTTGCCCAAATTGGCTTTATCTATAGATCCTTTCAAACAGTCAATAGTATCATTCAAGTAAATTTCTCGGCTGGATATGGAAATTATTTATGGAGATAGGACATGAGCCCACCTGAAGGGCGTCAAATTATAGATGGGCTTCAAGCATGTTCGCTTTTTTCCGGGCTCAACAAAAACGATCTTTTGAATATCGCCGACCTGTCGGAGATAGTTCATATCCGGAAGGGTCGGCTTCTGTTCAGCGAGGGGGAGACAGCCAAGGCCTTCTATGTCGTTTTCCGGGGTCGCATGCGCATCTATAAGCTTTCGTCATCGGGGCGAGAGCAGACTCTTTTGACTCCCGGTCCGGGAACAGCGATGGCCGAGGCCGCATTATTCGCCGACGGGAAATATCCTGCTTATTCGGTGGCCCAGGAGGATTCCGAGCTTATCAGTATCGACAGGAGCCGTTTTCTAGAATTAATAGAGTCCAGGCCTCAGATTGCACTCAACATGATCGCGCTTTTGTCCGAACGCCTTCGGAATTTCGCAAAGAAAATCGAGCAGCTTTCATTGATGGGCGTCGTGCCCCGGCTGGCCGAGTATATTGTTCACGAGTCGAAGGGTAAGCTTGAGTTTCCTCTGGATATCTCCAAGGGGGATCTGGCTTCGATTCTGGGCACCGTGCCGGAAACTCTCTCGCGGGCCTTCGCCAAGTTGAAATCGGGCGGCTATATCGGCGAGATCGGCAGCACCATCCGGATTAACAATTACGAAGGCCTCATCGAGATCGCAGAAGGCTACGAATAATCGCATATATCTGACGGGCACAACAAGTTGTGACACGCTGCCAGGGAAAATCATAAATGCCTCCGCAGGGGCGATCTAAGATTGCCTCGCCTGATATCGGGCTGGCCTGAGATCCGATAATTGTAGAGACAGAACACTGTTCTGTCTCTACAGATAAAAGACGTTCGTCTGCGTGTCACAACCTGTCCATACGGATCTGTAAGATTGTGACCGTTCATTCAGTAGGGGCGAGGTAACCTCGCCCCTACTACGGAATATTAGAATGTCTCCGCAGGGGTTTGATTAATCAAACCCCTACAAACAAACATCATTATATTATTTTAAATATATCAATTTTATGGTGTTAGAATTCTGGGGCGCTCTTGTCCCTACGGATCCGTTCCGGACTCTGGCGAAATAGATTCCGGATGAGACTTTATTTCCCAGGGCATCCCGGGCGTC
>CBDVBL010000285.1:0-3616 GCA_965372205.1 uncultured bacterium | reverse complement strand
AAATTGTTGGATAAAATACTTGACCCCATTTTCGCTTGTGAAAATAAGCCATTTCCTTTTGCCTGAAATTTCCTGGAATTTATTCCACGCATCATGGTCTTCATATTTGGCAGTGGAAATTGTCGGATAGGGCAATACCTCCGCCCCCAACTCGCGAAAAGTATCATAGGTCTGCTGAGCCTGGTCGGCCGGCCGGGTGACCATTACTCTAACGCCGAGAAGCGATTTTTGACGCGACCATTGCAGATGAGGTCGTAGATCGACAACATCTCCTATAACGATTACAGCAGGAGGATTAATATTTTCACTTTCCGCCTTTCCCGGTAGAGAATTTAAAGGACCGGTTATTACCCTCTGCGACGGCAACGTTCCACGTTCAATAATGGCCGAGGAAACATCTGGCGGCATTCCGTTTTTAATGAGTTCATTGACAATTTGTTTGAGTTCGCCGACGCCCATGTATATCACTATGGTGCCTTTTCTTGCCCCGGCGACCCAATCCCAGGGAACGGAGGACAGCTTCTTTTCAATTGCTTTATGCCCCGTGGCCATTACGATAAAAGAGGCTTTTTCTCTATCGGTACACGGGATAAAGCCCGACGCGGGCGCGGCGATGCCGGCTGTCACGCCAGAAATAATTTCAAATTCGATATTATTTTCATTGAGAAATTTCGCCTCCTCGGCGCCCCGACCGAATACGAATGGATCGCCCCCTTTGAGACGGGCGACCTTTTTTCCCTTTCCTGCAAGTTCCAACAACAGGCGATTGATCTTTTCCTGTGAAAAGGAATGGCGCCCCGGTTTCTTACCTGCATAGTGCAACTCTACCGATTCCGTTAGAGTCTCTATTAATTCCTCCGGGACGAGGCTATCATAGATAACGGCATCACAGCTTTTCAAGATGTTTTTGCCTTTTATCGTTATCAGTTCGGGATCTCCGGGTCCGGCGCCGATAAGATAAACCGTCCCTTTGGCTGTTTTACTCATCTTATTCCGCAATTAAATCGTTCGCACCCTGTGAAATCAACCGGTTTATTATTTCCTCTACTAATACCTCATCCGGCTGATCCTGTGTAAGACTGTATGTCTCACAGATTTTGCTTCTGCCATCCTTCTCATAAATCGCGGTCCTTAAGCGGAATCTTCCATTTTCATAAATAGCCAGCCCTCCTACCGCGGCCGAGCAACCGACATCCAATCTCCGCAGAAATAATCTCTCGATATTCAAACATCGATGAGATATGGGATCGTCAATGGATCCGACAAGTCTCATCATAGCATTATCCTGTGATCTGATCTGAATTGCCAGCGCCCCCTGACCGGGCGCAGGAAGAAAATCATCAACTGGAAGGACTTCTGTAATTGACTTTTCAAGCCCAATTCTCGACATACCGACGCGAGCAAGAATTATAGCGTCATAATCGCCGTTATGAAGTTTTCTTAGCCGAGTTTCGATATTTCCCCGGATAGGTTTGACCGCCAGGTCCAGCCGGTAATTCAAGAGCATAGCACGCCGGCGAGGTGAATCCGTGCCCACAATACTACCCGCCTTTAATTCTCTTAATTTATCCCCGCTATTCGAAATCCATACATCTTCAACAGGACCACGAGAAGGAACTACCGCGATAGCTAAACCATCGGCAAGGCTCGATGGTAGATCTTTTGCGCTGTGAACCGCGATGTCTATCTTATCATTCAGAAGCGCAATTTCAATCTGTTTGGTGAAAAATCCAACCGTGCCCGCCCTGCCGAGAAGCGAGTCCCTATCAGAATCTCCAGCGGTCTTAATCGTCACCAATTCTATATTAATACCCGGATTATTTTCTTGAAGGATTTTTATTATAGAATCAGTCTGGGCAAGGGCAAGCTTACTCCCCCGGGAGCCAACTCTAATTTCCGAACGTGGTCTATTAATTATGGTCATCCTGCGTAAAATATGGCCGGATTAATTAACATTCGAGAAGGCGATCCAATTCCTGTTCAATTTCGCTGTTGCTTTTGTCTTTAAGCACCGATACCCAATCAGCGCTCACGAATCGCTCGTAACATTCAGATCGCTTTTCAGGCGCCCTTTGCCATCGTTTCCGGACTCTCCGGCGAAATTCAGCAGCCAGCTTTGCAATTCTATCCCAGCGATCCGGGAAAATTCCCTCAAGGATCAATCGCAGATGACCGGAGAGAAAAGGAGCTTTGCCATCTGTGGATACAGCGACAGTTAATAGATTTCTTCTAACAACGGCGGGGAAAATAAAATCGCAAATTTCCGAGCTGTCTACCACGTTGACGGGGATACCTGCATTCTTACAATCGTCATAAACAGTCCTGTTTAATTCCTTGCTATTACTGGCTGATATTACGATTCCGTATGACGACGCTTCCGGAGACCGGTATTCCCTCGTCTCCAGAATCAATCTCCCTTTTTCGGCGTAATATTCGATTTTTTCCAACGGTTCCGGGGCTATGACAATCAGATGGCAATCATAATTTAACAAGGTATCGATCTTGCGCAGGGCCACCTCCCCACCACCGACCACAAGGCATTTGCGGTCCTTCAATGAGATGCTTATCGGCATATACCTGTTGGCCATTGCCTCGATTTCTCCGTGCGCTAATTCTTTCCGGAAGTCCGGACCTTTATCTGCAGAAGCCTGTTTACAATACGCTTTGTGATCTTGTCCACATCATCGCGCAGTTCAGGAGGAAGTTTTTTCAGAATCACCGATATTTCCTGGCTGCGAATGGTCTCGAAAACACCGTCCAGACCGTTATAAATAGGCTCATGGCGGACATGATCAAACCAGTAGTTAAATTCTCCAAGACGGCGATCGACTATCTCCTGCACTTTGGGAATTTCCGCCTCTTTTTTCGACTGCTGATTATTTACGTATTCGTGTATGTCTTCAAGATCAAATACTCTAACCGCAGGATTATAAGATTTATCGATTTCAACATCCCGCGGGACAGCCATATCCATAATAATCAACTTTTTCTTGTTCGCCCCGAACCGCCCCGCGCTTTTGGCAAAAATATCGTCCATCATTTCTCCGGTGATTATCGGAAGTTCGGAGCCGGTGCAGCTCACGATAATATCGACCTGGGGAATAAGATTCGACAGCTCGCCCAATGAGTGAGCTTCGCCATTATATTTGGCGGCGAATTCGACAGCCTTTTCCACCGTTCGGTTAGCGAAAACAAATCGCGCGTTCTCGATTTTACTGAGACCGGAGGCAGCCAGCGCGATCATCTGATTTACGCCAATGAAAAGGATGGACGGTTTTTCAAAATCATGGATATAATCCTTCAAGAGGGCAACGGCGGCGCTGCTTATCGAGCAGGCGCCCCTGCCCATCTCAGTATCCGTGCGCACCTGTTTGCCCACACGGAACGCCTGGTGAAACAGGCGATGGATTATCTTGCCCACTGCCCTGACGGAGCACGCGGAACTATAAGCATCCTTAACCTGCCCCAATATCTGGCTTTCGCCGAAAACCATTGAATCCATTCCGGCGGATACCTTGAATAAATGGGAAGCCGTATGAGGGCCCTTTTTTGAATAGAAGTTTTCTGTCAGATTTGAAATATCAATATCCTTATATTCTTTATAGAACAGCTTGAT
>CBDVBL010000284.1:0-3621 GCA_965372205.1 uncultured bacterium | reverse complement strand
ATCTCGACCGCCATATCGAGCATTCCATACAGGCGCTCCAATCCTGCCAGACGTATAATGCGATGGCGGTTCATCAGGGGGATATCCGATGGCCCGTGGAAACAGAGACCGATACCCTGGCTTTTGAAACTCTCTGAAACTCGGCGCCTTTCGTCGGGATTTATCTGCTCAGGAAAATACCGGCTATCATCCAGAGCAACCTGCACCAGGCCGAAACCGTAGCGGGAGGCAAATTCCAGTATCTTGTCAAACGCGCCGCCTATAGCGAAGCTGATGAATCCAAGGCGACCCTTGAAAATTCGGTCAGCCTTCGCCATCAGGTTTTCCTCTCCTTCTTCTTAGCTGCCGGGAAAAGAACGTTATTCAAAATCAACCGATAACCCGGTGAATGTTTATGCAGCCTCAGATCCGTGGGCGGATCTCCGATCATATGCTGATAATCCTCCGGATCGTGCCCTCCGAGAAATGTGAACGTCCCCTTTCCATAGTTGCCATGAATATATTTCGCTTCGTTCTTACCCGGAGTCTCCGCCAGCAATATCAGGTTCTTTTTGATATACTGTTTGTTATAGCCGGTGCATTGTCCCCAGAAGCCGTTGACCACGTCGGTATGATCCTGCACGAGCATTGTAGGAACCGGGTCCCACTTGGCCGAAAAATCGAAAAGAGTAAAATAATCGGCCTGCGGAGAGAGATTCCTTCCCCCTCGAACCGGTGAAGTGTCGATCTCCGAATGCTCGTATATGAAAGGATTAGTAACCACATTGAAATTTTCAAAAGCGAAAGTGCGGCGGAAATCGAGCCTGGAGATGTAATCGGTGTCGATACCATCGCCGTCGAATTGTGTGGGGACGATATCGGTCTTCCAGGCGGCTCGAGCAATATCGTAGGTATCTGTAGCGCTGCACATGGCAAATAGAAATCCTCCGCCGGCCACATAATCATAAATTGCGTTCGCCACCGCCAGCTTCAGCCTCGATACTTTCGCAAATCCTAATTCTCGGGCGGTGGTCTCGTTTAGCGCTTTATCCTGCTTATACCAGAGGGTCGCCCGGTACGCCGCATAGAATTTACCGTACTGGCCGGTGAAATCCTCATGATGCAGGTGTATCCAGTCATATTCGGCGAGCTTTCCAAGAAGGACGTCCGAATCCCAGATTATATCAAAGGGGATTTCGGCGTACTCCAGCGCCAGATTGACGGCGTCATCCCATGGTTCGTTTCTTCTCGATGGGGGAGCGTAGATGGCTACTTTGGGCGCCTTCTCCAGAAGGATGGATTCCATGTTGCTCTCTTCAATGATCTTTTTGATTCTGGCTTCCTCGGCCCCGCTTATCTGCTCGTAGGAAACACCCTTTAGCCTGCATGCCTCTGCAATCTGGCCCAGATCATCGATTAAGAACGATCCATCTCGGTAATTCAACAGCCATTCAACATCAATCCCATTCTGCAGACACCAATATGCCAGGCCATAAGCCTTGAGATGGTCGCTTTGAGTTAAGTCCATGGGTACCAGTATCCTGGACGCCGTGGCGGCCGTCCCCGTGATGGAAATCATTAATGCTATTGCGATGGCGATGGATTTTCTCATTGGCTTACCTTCTGTTTATATCGTCAAATTAGTAAACGGCTTAAAACCAGCCGTTGTTCCATATCGTCCTACATGTCATGATAACGAAAAATATATCCGGATCAATTATTATTTGGGAACCGGAAACGGTGTTTTATTGTTTGTGAAATTCGAAATGGACGAAATTGAAGACCGAAATCACCTCCTCTTATGTATGGATACGGCGACACTGGAAGCAGGTTAATTGAAATCATCAGAATAGCGCAACGGCGCAGCAACGGAACGACATCTTTGAGCGACAACGGGTACGACACCAGCGCCGCATGCAAAAAAGGCGGGATCAAAAGACCCGCCTTTTTAATTTCCCGCAATGACGTATGAGAATAATCAGGCCGTCCAAGGCGAATATTGCGCACCGCATTACTTATCAATCGGCTCTGCTTATGCTCGAAGAGTGACTTCCCCGGCCGAGATGATCCTGACCCCGTCTTTAGTCAGCATTCTTAAGGCTCCATTCTGATCCAATCCAACCGCTCTGCCGGAGATCTTCTTTTTCCCGATCCGAACCGTTATATCCCTGTTTATTACGGTCGATCGCTCCACCAGTTCCGGCCCGATAAAGCGCAGGCCATACTTGGTAAAATTGTTATAGGATTTCTCGAATTCATAGATGAATTTTTGCAGGAAACCGACTCTTTCAATCATCTTGCCCGATTCGATCGCTATGGAGGTCGCTATGGATCTCAATTCCCGGGGAAAATCCTTTTTCTGATGATTGATATTGATGCCGATCCCCAGTATGGCATAGCTTAAACTGTCGAGTTCTGCTGATATCTCCACCAGTATGCCGGCCATTTTTCTTGTGCCTATGAGACAATCGTTCGGCCATTTGATGCCGGACTCGAGGCCTGCTGCGCGGTCGGTAACGCGGCAAACTGCCAACGCCGCTACCAGCGATAACGCCGGCACCCTATCGATGGGGATTCTGGGACGCAATATTAACGAGAAATGAAGTCCGAGGCCGGCCGGTGAATGCCAGGATCTACCCAACCGCCCACGGCCTTTGGTTTGCCTGTCCGCCAGGATTATTGTACCCTCCGTGGCGCCCGACTCCGCCATTCGGCGGGCTGTTTCATTGGTCGATCCGATGGTTTTATAAGAGTAGACTTCACGACCGATAACTCGACTTTTCAGCCTGCATAGAAACAACGGTGCCGGGATAGAATCCGGAAGACCTGTAATCTCATAGCCTTTTTGACTGTCTATCTGAATGCCTGATCTGCGGAGTTCCTCGATGGCCTCTTTGATAGTCTTCCTGTTGAATCCCGTCGAACCGGATAACTCGCCTGATGTTGTTCTCTTGCCAGGTGAATCCATTAGCGCCTTGAGGACCTCTGCCTGGATAATATTCGATTGCGACGATGACTGCTGTATCAACCTTTCACCTTGAATGACAGATCCAGCGCCGGCGCCGAATGCGTGAGTTTACCGATCGAGATGCGATCAATACCGGTAGCGGCAACCCTTTTGACTGTTTTCAAATCGATTCGTCCCGAGGCTTCGAGAATTATCCCCGGCTGAATAGACTTCGCCACCTTAACGGCCTTTCTCAGTCCCGGCACCGTGAAATTATCGAGGAGAATATAATCAGGCTTAAACGGCAATACTTTTTTCAATTCGGTGAGGTTCCGAACTTCCACCTCGAGCCTGGCTTTTGTCTTTCGCCTGTGTTCGATTGCCAGCCGCGTGGCTGTCTCGAGCCCTCCGGCTGCCGCGATATGATTCTCTTTGACCAGATACATATCATACAGGCCCATACGATGGTTTGCCCCGCCGCCATGACGGACAGCCTTTTTCTCCCAAGCCCGCATCCCGGGAGTCGTTTTCCTGGTATCGTATATTTTTGCAGGAAACGCTTCGATCGCATCTACAAAAGCTCTCGTCAGGGTAGCCACACCCGATAGATGGCCGATGATATTCATCGCCGTGCGCTCTCCCGTGAGCATTGAATCCAGAGGCCCTTTTATCCGGATTATCTCCTGTCCCCGCTT
>CBDVBL010000283.1:0-3625 GCA_965372205.1 uncultured bacterium | reverse complement strand
ATGTGGTCAAAGAGATCGAGAATGTTGAAGTCGGGGCCGGTGATAAGCCGGTAAACGACATTGTAATGATTAAACTGCAGCGCGTGGAAATGGTCCCGGAAAAACCAGAGAGCGAATAAGAGCTTTTGAAGAATATCGCGATACTGGGCTCCTCCGGGTCGATCGGCAAAAACGCCCTCTGGGTGGTCGGCCGGTTCCCGGAGGAGTTTAGAATTACTGGGCTCTCGGTTCATTCGGATATCGAAACCCTGGCTGAGCAAATAGAGAAATTCAACCCCCGGATTGTCTGTATATCGGACAGAGAAGCAGCGAGCCGTTTTCTCTCAAGGGGTGTAAATGAATCTATTGATGTTTATTCCGAAGCGGACGGGCTTGAGAACCTGGCTTCTCATCCCGACGTTGATATCGTTGTCAATGCCGTGGTAGGCTTCGCGGGGCTTCGCTCCACTCTCGCCGCCGCCCGGGCCGGAAAGCGAATCGCTCTGGCTAACAAGGAATCGATGGTGGCCGGCGGTGATCTCGTGAACAGGATCGTTAAGGATCACAATGCCGAGATTATCCCTGTGGATTCCGAGCATTCCGCAATCTTCCAGTGTTTGAAAACCGGACGAAAAAGCGAGGTAAGAAAACTCATTCTAACTTCCTCGGGAGGACCTTTTAGAAAGCTCCCGCAGGAGGAATTTCATAAGATCACAGTTGAGCAGGCGCTTTCTCATCCTACGTGGAAAATGGGTAAGAAGATTACAATAGATTCGGCCACGCTCATGAATAAGGCGCTGGAGGTGATCGAGGCGGTCTATTTGTTCGATCTTCAGCCTGATAAGATTGAAGTTGTTATCCATCCCCAGTCTGTCATCCATTCGATGGTCGAGTTTACCGATGGTTCTATTATTGCGCAACTCTCGCGTCCGGATATGAGGTTGCCGATACAATACGCCCTGTTCTATCCGGAACGCCGAGAGTTGAATGTCGCGGATATGACATTCGACGAGAAGTTTACGCTCGATTTCGAGCCGCCGGACGAAAAGCGATTCCCCAGCCTGCGGCTGGCACGGCTGGCACTCGAAATGGGTAAAACGGCTCCGACCGTTCTAAACGCCGCCAACGAGGTGGCCGTGGAAGCTTTTTTAAACCGCAAAATCGGATTCCGAGAAATCTTTGAAGTTGTAGAACATGCACTTATGAATACTTGCATTGAGGATCCGGGAAGTATTGAATCGATAATCAAGGCCGATAAGAGCGGTAGAGAGATTGCTTTTGAGTATCTTTCGGCCATAAATAAAAAGGTTGATTGAGAAAACCGATTCTGGAAACTTTGAGATTCGGGCAGCGTTAGTATATCAGGAAGTGCGTGAATAATGTTTGATTGGATAATACCGTTTATTGCCATACTGGGGCTTTTGGTTTTCGTTCATGAGCTGGGTCATTTTATTGCCGCGAAAAGATCGGGCATCAAAGTCGAGAAGTTCTCACTTGGATTTCCTCCGAATCTGGTTTCGAAAAAGATCGGCGAGACCGAATACTGTATCGGAGTTATTCCTCTGGGCGGTTATGTCAAGATGAAGGGTGACGTGCCGGATTTCGCCGATGACGATAATTCTCCTCAGGGGGAACCCGGAGAATTCATGTCAGCTCCCATCTGGAAACGGGTAATTGTGATTGCCGCCGGCCCGTTTATGAATTTCATAGCAGCCATGTTCTTATTTTTCATAATAATCTGGGCCTGGGGGCAGCCGGAGATAAGGCCGAATTCCACGGATGTCGGGGCGGTTATGCCGGATACTCCCGCTTTGCATGCCGGAATTAAAGGCGGGGATAAGATCATTGCCGTCGACGGTAATTTCTTTGTAGATTTTGATAGCATGGCGGCATATATCCGGGGTCGGCCGGAGCGCGATATAGTCATCAAATATCGCCGGGACGATCTCGATAACCTGGTTACGGTCAGAACCAGGCGATTGGATTATGTAGATTCACTCGGGGTAGAGCAGTCTCGAGGATATGTCGGAATCGAGCCCCTTTTCGATTTTCATTCTACCAGCTTTGGTCAGGCCTTGCGCGACGCCCCCCGGGTCACTGTTTTCATTTCGGCAATTACTCTTGATTTCCTCTGGAAATTGATAACCCGCAGAGAATCGGTCAAAAACCTCGGCGGGCCGATCATGATCGCCAACGAGGCCGGCAAGGCCATGCGCCGTGGACTGCCGTATCTTTTCAATCTGGCGGCGTTTCTGTCGGTGAACCTGGCGATCTTGAATATTCTTCCTATTCCGGTTCTCGATGGGGGTCATCTGGTCTTCTTGAGCATCGAGGCTATCCGCCGCAAACCTATACCGTTCAAAAAACGGCTTTTCTGGCAGCAGGTAGGCATGGGGATTCTGCTGCTATTGATGGTTTTCGTTACCTATAACGATATAGCACGCCTGATCATGGGCGGCTGAAGCAATGCCTGGCAGGTCGCGTTCCTCTGCGGTCTTAGCTACGTCTTGAAAAAACCTACCCTACTCTTTCTAATGTGCAGATATGCAATTCTAGCGCTAATATTTCAATTTCGTCCTTTTATTTATTTCTTCAAGTAACTTGGAACGAGCCTCCATCTTCATTTTTTCTCTCAGTGGTAGCCAGATTATGAAAAATTGAGTCTCCAGTCGTCTCCCTTCCTTCTTCTTTTTGATCCTGAAGTAATATAAACCAACAATAGACCGTATAGAGGTTTTAATATGCTGAATATCATTCCAGGCGATTTTCTTGAAGCGTTTTAGCTTCCGGATGTACAAATATTCATCATCCGTTTTTATTTCTGACACCGAGTTAAGATATTGCCAGAGAGTCAGGGCCAATAAAGTCGCGAATAGCAGCTTGAAACCGATTAAGACTCCAACGCTATGAAAGGACCCCCAGGGAATAATCAATGCGATAGTGGACAGGCAAACCGACCCCCAGGTGGTAATATTAATCAAGGAGCCTTTGTCAAAATATGAAATCGGCTTGCCTGGTCCATTAATGAAAAGAAACGATCGCTGATTTTTCGGTGATAGCCCCCTTGCGGTATTAGGATTTTTGTGCATATTTCCCCCTTAATAGTCACTTCATTTACTGGCAATCGTCTGACTGATTGATTTTCAGATAATCCCCTCATTTTTCATGCCAGTCATAGCTTGCTATGACCGCTCCTGTTCATAATTCTTATACGCCAAATCCAATATTCTCTTGATCTCCTTCCTTGCCGATTGCGGCTCCAGTATTTCTGCAGTGGGGCCGAATCCTAAAATCCAACGGATAAATTCCTCGCGGCCGGAGACCGTTGTTTCATAGATGATAAAACCATCCTTGAGTTCGGTGATCTCCTCGTATGGTTGGTGCCTGGAGGTCCTGACCAAAACGGCGGCCTGGCCTGAGAACTTCACCTTGAATTTCGTTAATTTGCCTTTATAGACTCCCCAACTGTTTTCAAAGTACTCCTCAATGGAAAAATTATCGGGCGTCTGGAATCTTTCGGGGGAGAGGCGAACCGATTGAATCCTGCCGAGGCGGAAAGTGCGGATGTCATCTCTCAAATGGCAATATCCTACCAGATACCAGGCGCTTTTTCTAAATGCCATGGCGTATGGGGATATTTTCCTTT